>JAFGTN010000084.1 GCA_016934075.1 Pirellulales bacterium | reverse complement strand
GAAATGCAGTCCGTCGCGGCTCGATAGAAATACGCCATCGGAGATCTCGTGCTCTGGATGCTCCTTGACCCAGACACGGCCAGAAACCAGACGCATGGGAAAAGCCAAAAAGATATGCGGTGCGCGGAAGTATGGCAATACCTTGGGGCTGTAAAGATGCTCGGGCTTAGCTCCGCCATATTCGACGAATACCGGTTCCGTCCAGTGCAGGAAGTCGGACGATGTCGCCGTCAGGATATCGCGGTAGCCGCCCCGCATCTGGCGATGATATTCGACGTAGCGGCCGCGCACCGAATCCCAGAATATGGCCGGATGCGTGTCGTTGCGGCCTTTTGTAATGACAGGATTGTCCTGCATCAATGACCAATGAATGGCATCTGGAGATTTGAAGGCCAGCAGCCCGTCGTTGCCTTTGTCGAAGATGCGGCCGAAGGCCTTGTAACGCTCCTCGGGCTTGCAATTCGGATTGGTGTCTTTGAATGGTGAGAAGTTGTGCGTTGAATCGACCAACCGACCCGTGCCCAACCAGACGATGTTGTTGTCGCGTGGGACGTTGAATTTCTTCTTATATCGGCTGATGAATTCGCCATGGTAAAGATTTAGTTTGGGTTTGCTCCAATTGATGCCATCCTTGCTTTCGGCGTAGCCGACCACTTCCGGACCGTACATGTTGGGAAACTTGCTATAGGGCCCGACGATATCTTGTGCTCGATAATACATGCGACAGCGGTCGTCGTCCTGGAAGACGGTTACGTATCCGCATGCCCCACCTTCCCACGGTTTGTCGAAGCGAATGGCCACATTGCGGCGTTGTGGCGAGTGGAGTTCCCGCGTGACACCGTCTGCCTTATCGATCAGGTAGTCGTCGACAAAAAGCTCCAACCGCGAGCCGATGTCGATAGTGTCAGTGGCCGAGACCGGCATATTTCCGGCGAAAAAAACCGACATGCATGCCATGCAAAACGTTGTCAGGAAGTAAGGTTTCATAAGGTAGCTTTCTAATTGCTCACACCTCGGGCATCTCGTAACCCTTGCGTCGCTCGCGATCGAGATATTTGTTGGACTCCGCGTCGTTCACGAAAACTTCATCCACTGGATTCCATTGCAGCTTGCGATTGGTCCAGCGGGCGATGTTGCATAGGTGGCATAGTGTGGCCGAGCGGTGTCCGATTGCAACGTCGGCATTGGGCGTCTTGCGGGTTCTGATGCATTCCAGCCAGTTGTGCAGATGGTTGACGGTTTTGTATTTATTGCTCTGCAATCCGGCCTCGTATTCCTTTTTAAGCTCGGGCAAATCGGACTCGAAACGTCCGCGGGCGATATCAATTTTGCCTTTCTCGCCTATGAAGATTGCCCCTCCCGGTTTGGAGTCGCCCAGTTCCACTGTAACACCGCTCTTGTAGCGGAACCAGACTTTTGGAGAGCTGCAAAGCTTATCACCTCGCTCGCTTGATTCGGGTTTCTTATATGTGGGCGGATCGAACTTGGGCCCTTCGGTCCAGATCTCGGTCGGGCCGCTTTCGTCCATGCCCAGAGCCCATTGGAGTTGGTCGAGGCCGTGCGCGCCCCAGCCGGTCATCTCGCCGCCCGAGTATGGCCGGAAGGAAATCCAACCGGGATTACGTCGCGGTGCGTAGATATCGATATGATATGGCACCGGTTGGGTAGGACCGCACCATTGATCCCAGTCGAGTTCCTTGGGCCGTGGCTGGCCTGGGAAGTCGCATTCCCAGGGGCTGGGATAGTTATGCCCGATTACTTTGTGAATTTTGCCGATACGCCCCTCGCGGACCATCTGACAAGCGAAATAATTGGGGGCCATGCTCCGCTGCTGGCTGCCGCACTGTACGATGCGTTTGTGCTTTCGCGCTGCTTCCACCATCAAGCGACCTTCGCGGATAGTAAGCGTCATGGGCTTTTCCACGTAGACATCCTTGCCAGCCTGCATGGCGTGGATGCTGTGCAGGGCGTGCCAGTGGTCGGGAGAGGCGATAACCACCGCATCGACGGCGTCGTCTTTTAGCATATCATGATAGTTCTGATAAGCTTTTGCGTTGTATTTCTTGGCGTTCGCTCGAGCACGGCTGATGTCGACATCGGCCATGGCCACGATTTGTGCGTCGGACGATATATCGCGGAGTTGCCCACTACGGCGTCCGGTGCCGATATATCCCACGCCGATGCGATCGTTGGGGCCGTGACGACCTTCGGCGGCAAGAACTCCAGAGGGGATGAAACAGGGCACGGTAATGCCGGTTGCGACCGCGCTACCTAGGAATGTTCGTCTCGAAATGTTTTCCGTTGGCTGGTTGGACATGGTATCGGTTCCTTATTTGGAGATGGTTGGATTAAATGGAGGTAGGTTTGGGACTTTTTCAACTGCTCATTATAGGGTGCGAAGCGGCACGGGTAAGAGCGTTGATGTTTTCAGTGGAAACGTCGGGCGGTGTTCCGCCTCCGCAGGATATTATTATCCGCCGATGATCGTCTAGTGTGGCGAGCGATTCGTTGACGGCGCGCTCGACATCGTCGGGCGTTCCCGCCGCCAGAACGTCTCGCGGCGGGATATTGCCCAGGAGCACCACCGAGGGCCCGGCTGCTTCTCGAATCTCGGACATAGTATGGTTGAACGAGAAATTAAACACATTTACGCCCATGTCAGGAAGGTGCCGCGCGGTTACCAGTCCCTGGGCGTCGTTGTGCAGAAAACGTACCGAAACGTCTCGGCAGGTGAATATCCGTTTCAGATACGGTAGCGCGAATTCCTGGAAATCGTCGTCGCCCAGAAACCCGATCAGATCGTCGAGCAGGAAAATACCGTCGATGGTTTCGAAAGTATCGGCCTGCAGCGTAATCCAATCTTCAAGAAACTCAGTGACGACTTCCAGTAGTTTGTGGATTTCTTGTGGATTGGTTTTTATGCCGATCAGCATCTCGGTGTGGCCCAACAGATACGAGGCGATATTCAAAGGGCCCCGAGCCACAGCAAAGCGAATACAGTGCCCGGTGCTCTCGATTTCAGCACGGTATGTTTTCAGTCGACGCAACACGAACGGCAACAGCCCGTCCCTGCGGCAGTCGGGCTTGGTGACTCGATCGATTTCGGTGTAATCGTGGATGTTCCGCTCGACCGACGGAAAGGAGTCCTGCCCCCAGATGCACTTGACTCCGAATGCTGAAGGTTCGGTGCACATGCCCAACTCGGACCAGAAGCCGGGCAGGAGCATAATGTCCGGGAATTGTTCGGTTGCCTTGAGGTTGGTTTCCAGCCAGCACCGATCGTTGGCGTAGTAATCGAGGATAGAATTTCCGCCCCAGCCGGGCAGCCAGGGGCTGTCGACGATCAGTCCCACCGGTAGCGGTTGTAGCAATTTGCCGTCGATAATCTCCAGCAATATTTGCCATTGAGCGTCGGTCATCCGAGCGTTCCTCTAAGACTTTGCCAGCGGTTTGGGATCTTGTAATTTGGGGTTCGGTTTAACGACCGGCTTACCGAGCATGGCGTTTGCCCGATCGTTGTCCACGAAGCGTTCTTTAGCGCCGTCCCATTTGAGTGTTTCTCCCAGATTGATTGCCAGGTGGCCCAGCAAGCAGGTGGATGTTACATGGTGCCCTACCTCGGCCGGTTCCCAACTCGGTTTGCGAGATTTCACGCTGTCGAGGAAATCTCGCTTTTCGCTGGTGTGCCGCGGTTGGGGATTGTCGACCAGTTCGAATTTCATCTTCTCGAGCTTCTTGTCACTGGCCTTGAAATGCGCGAAGCCGCTCTCGATCCAACCCTTGTCGCCTTCAAATCGCATGAAAGGTTGTTCGGTGCGATAGTTGATTTTCGTGCCGTCGGCGTATTTGTACTCGATGTTGAACTTCAACAACACATTCCAGAAACTGTTGGCGGCCGGGTACAATCCCGTGCCGGAGATTTCCACCGGCCAACTGCGATCGAGGCCCATGCACCACAGCGCGCCATTGAGCAGGTGCGTTCCCCAGTTGGTAACCATGCCGTCGCAGAAGTTCAACTTCCGCATCCAGCCCGGCCGTGACCAGCCATGGCGCGGATGCACACCGTGCAATGTGTAGGGGATGGGCGGTGCCTGTGTGATACCGGCGCCCAGCCATCTCT
>JAFGTN010000864.1 GCA_016934075.1 Pirellulales bacterium | reverse complement strand
TCAGCCAAGACAATGTAAAAGAAACCTTCGCTTCGCAAAGCTTTCTTTTACATGTGCCCTTGACTCGCAATTTTGCAAAAGTCCAGAATTAAGCTAAATTCGCAGTTGAAGGGATACCAGGTAGTATAAAACCGCAGTTCGTGTATGGGCAAGCGTGCATCGACATGGGTACAAGAGAGCTTAAACTCTTCTTCATTACCCCAGCTTTCCCTGTCGGAATATTATCACACCATTAATATTGATTCATCCGTTATATCCGCGATTACCGATACAACTGGCAGGGGATTATTGTTGCCACCCAGTTGTGGCTGCCAACATGGGCATTGTCGGCGGGCATCTTTTGCACACATTACCGTCAACAGATATCCATTACCTGCATTGGAGATATTAGCCATGGGCAACAGGCTTCCACAGTCCGTTAAAGTTCTGTTTTTCGGGGTTACATTTTGTCTGTTTTTGGTTTCCACCTCGCCAGGACAAGAGACCAAAAAGCCGGCAGCGATGGCGCCCGCAACAAAGGCCGTACCCGAGGTCAAGTCTCCGGCTCAACCCAAGTCGGTTCAAGCGACTGAAAAGCCCGCACCCAAGGTAGAGAAAAAAACGCCGGTAGCGACGGCGCCCGCACCGGAAGCCACCCCGCCGAAGCCGGATGTCATCACAGCACCACCGTCGGCCGAATCACTCGGAGAGCAGGACGATTGGCTCGATCCGAACAACATGTTGGCCTCCCGGGGGCCGATCGTACGCCTGGCCAGCGTACCCAACATGTTCGGTGACGGATCCGAGAATGCGATTCGCATGTGTGACTACTACGGGTGCACCGAGATTAAAATGATTCCACCGGGCGGCGGGAGAGGTGCGTCGAAAATCTCGGAAAACGATAAGGCGTTGCCCATGGACCGTGTGTTTTTCTCTTACAACCACTTCCATAACGCCATGGAGACCTTTGTCTCCAACTATCCCACCGGATCGTTGCCCATCGATCAGTACACCATAGGCGCGGAGAAAACGTTTCACAAGGGACTATCGTCAGTGGAATTACGTCTTCCGCTGCTCGGTATGCCGGGCTACGCGACTCCAGATTTCAGCGCTGACGGAGGAGAGGTCGGCAATCTTGCAATAATCTTGAAGCGATTGCTGATACTGACCGAGACTACAGCCGTCGCGGCGGGACTCGGTATCGATACGCCAACCGGCAGCGATATCACCGGACAGGGAATCGCCAGCAGCTACAGGATTCACAATAACGCGGTACATTTGTCTCCTTTCGTGGGTGGCTTGACTATGCCCAGCAACCGCTGTTTCTTTCAAGGATTCCTTCAGGTCGATGTAGCCACCAATGACAATCAAGTGGTGTTCGGCGACCAGGACCTTGGAGACCTTCATGAGCAGACGCTGCTTTATGCCGATCTTTCCGTCGGGTATTGGCTGTACCGAAATCCATGTGCATGTCTTATCACCGGTATAGCACCAACCCTGGAGTATCACTACACTTCGACACTCCAGGATGCGGATTCCATAACCGGCAATGATGGCAATCAGATGATCAGTTACGGCTACATGTACAATCGGATGGACATCTCCAACGTGACTGTTGGGTTGCACACGGAGCTTGGCAAAACCACCGTGAGAGTCGGCGGAGTTTTCCCCTTGGGCACGCGTGCCCACAGGGCTTTCGATGCTGAAGTACAGCTTTCCATCAACCGTCAATTCTGATGGGCTCCGAGAAGGGATGAAATAATATGGACACCGCAAGATAGTGCGGTAAGATATTGTTATGATTGAAAGTCCCTTCCGTTTCGAGTGGGTGAAACTGTCCCCGTCAACGGAGCCTTACTGTGAATAAAAAAGTCGCTGTTACTGTCGTCGGACTCATAATGATCGCGGTTGCTATACAATCCACCCGGGCAGACGAGTTGACTCGCCGTGTTGAACAGCTTACGACCGCCGTGACGCCTAAGGTCGTCAAATGGCGGCGTCATTTTCACACTCATCCGGAACTGTCGAATCAGGAAAAACAGACAGCACAATTTATTGTCGACCGTTTACGCGAGATGGGAATCGACAACATCAAGACCGGCGTAGCGCGTCACGGCGTGGTTGCCTTGATTCACGGCGGAAAGCCGGGCCCCACGGTCGCCCTTCGCGCCGACATGGATGCTTTACCAATTCAGGAACAGACCGGATTGGAGTTCGCTTCGAAGAACAACGGCGTGATGCACGCCTGCGGCCACGACGCCCACATGGCCATGCTTTTGGGCGCGGCCGAGGTACTCATGGCCATGCGTGACGAAATACCAGGCAACGTCAAGCTTATGTTCCAGCCGGCAGAAGAAGGCTCGCCGGTGGGTGTCAGTGGTGGCGCCAAGTTGATGATCGAAGAGGGAGTTTTGGAAAATCCGAAGGTCTCGGCGATTTTCGGCCAGCACGTAGGGCCTACGCTGCCTTGTGGTGTGATCGCCTATCGCGCCGGCGGCACGATGGCGGCCGTGGATTGCTTTAAGATAACGGTCACGGGAGTGCAGTCCCATGGGGCCGCGCCTTGGAAAGGCATTGATCCCATAGTGACGGCCGCCCATATCGTCACGGCCTTGCAAACAATCACCAGCCGCAAGATAGACGCCCGCCAGCCGGTCGTCGTTTCAGTAGGTATAATCAAAGGCGGCACGGCCTGGAATATTATCCCTGAAAAAGTTATGCTTGAAGGCACGGTGCGAACCCACGACAAACAGGTTCGCCGCAAGGTGGCCGAAGAACTTAAACGTATCGTTACCCAAACCGCCGCGGCCCATGGCGCCTCAGCCAAGGTAGATTGTAGAAGCTACGGCATGGTGCTCTACAACGATCCGCAACTAACCCGACGTATGATGCCCACTCTGCAACGCGCGGTCGGAAAAGGCAAATTAGTCGAATCTCCGCCACGGATGGGCGGTGAGGATTTCGCCTGGTACGCGGCCAAGGTGCCTGGTCTCTATGTCTTCCTCGGCGTAGAAGCCGAAGCCGGCGGCCCGCTGCACGACCTGCACACACCAAAGATGATGCTCAACGAAGCGGCCCTGCCGGTGGGCGTGCGGACGCTGTCGCTTTTGACATTGGATTATCTCAGAGGTGAAACCGGGAAGTAATTGCGACCCAAATACTCAAACACGTTCTAAAACTCCACCTTATACCGTTCAGTCATCTTGCGTCGTATCTCGACCGTGCCGTTTCTGATGCCTTCGATGATGTCTCGGGCAGCGTTTACGCCTTCGGCTCTGGTCGAGTAACGGGCGGCCCGCTTTTCTGCACTGTTGTCATTATAGGTGACGGCGAATCCTCCGCCGTATCCGTAATTCCACCCGTATCGACCGCCGTACCTATTACCGTAGACATTGACGCCGCTGGGATTGGTGGCATCGATTTGAGCTTGCTCGACGCCCGATTTGATACCCATGCCGCGTAGAGCATAAGCCGCTTTGCGGAGGTCGTAGTCGACCTTTTCTCCGTAGTCGATCATATCGGGATCTACATTAAGAAGTGGTAGTTTCTGGATGTGGGCGGCATACTTTTCCATCCACATGGCGAGTTGGCCCCAGGTTTTCATCTTTTTCTTGTCGAGTTTGAGGTCTTTCAAGTAACCCTGGATGGCATCGAAGTGGTTCTGCATAGCCTTGATAATCGTGGATGTATCGCCGGGGCTGGCTTGCGAGGCTGCTTTTTCTGATTTCATGTCCGGTGTGGGTGGCTCGATCAACATCAAAAGTCGCCGCAGGGCCAGGTCGGAAATATCGCCCTTGAGCGAGACAGTGTTGTTGGACACCTGGTCTTGCCACTGCTGGAAATCATCGATCATGGCTCCTTGCTTGGCCAAAATTTCCAGCAACAATGGCTTGGCAAAAGGCGCCATGATGCTGACGTCTTTCTCAAAATCGACGACGAGTTGCCCAAACGGTTTTTCGCCGATACGCACGCCCATCGCCACGCCACGAATGTCGGCCAGAGCCTCGGATAGTTGTCCGTAGTTTACGGTTTTGTCGGAAAGCGTTTCCATCGTTTTGAGCTTTTTGCTGGCAGTCGAGGGCACGATCACGTCGGCCAGATCCATGGCCATGATCATTTCGGTTCCGCCCGAGTCTGCCACTGCGGTACGCTTCTTCAAGAACGGGCTGAAGGCAGGCTCGGTTTGTTTGAGGGCTTTACTGAGCCAGCGTGTGACTTTTTGGCGGTCGGCCGGCGTGAACACGGCGAAAGTGTCGCGAGAAAGGTGAATAACATAGGCATCGCGAGAGGTTCTCACGGCCGGCATGCCCGCAATCTCATCCACCGAGCCGCCCTCGGCCTTGGCGATTTCTTTTATAGTGGGGATGTCTTTGAGTTCGACAATCGCCAATTCCCAGAGCGGCTTCATGTATTCGAGGTCGATCCGCGAGGCGAGTACCACGCGGGTTGCCCTGGCCGGCATTTCCAGCGGGCGATCCGCGGCTTTCTCGGCCAATTTTTCCTTCCAGTGCTGGTTCATGCCATGGACGCTATTGAGCATCTTCTCTAAATTCAGAACCGTGACCGTATTGGCGTCGGCGGGCACGAAATTCAGCAGCCTGTCGAACTGTGCAAACGACGGTTGCACGACAAACAACAGAGCGAACACTAAAGAAACCAAAATTAAACCGATATGTTTTTTGGACATGCTGTGTATCTCCCAGAATCGTCGGGTGCTAATGGATGAGTACCGATACCATAAAATGGATCGCTGATACTGCCATGATAGGCTAGCTTAGGTGGAAATCAAGACTAGGATAGTGAGCAAGATGGTCACAATACAATAATCGTGGGAAAAACGATACAAAACCTGCTCTATATGGGGGGTATTAGCATCTGTTCACAAGAGCGAGTTTCGCTTATTTTATCGGTTGATTAGCCGAGAAAGACCGGAAAGCTCGACTCGATATTAACCTATCACGGATTGTCTATGAATAATCCGGTAGTTGCCCGTTGAACACCACAGGAAAACGCGACTTGCACTAGCCAACAATGTGCGTTGTCGCGATACTTACTCACATCACCTTTAACTCGCTTTGCTCAAACAAAAGGGCATTACTATGGACGAAACAACTTTTAACCGCGAGCAAAACAGGCTGGTTGTCGCCTCGTTGATGATTTTGGCGCTGGCGGCGATTGCAGCCATGTTGATTTTTACCCGTAGCGTCATGATCCCCTTTGTGCTGGCAATTTTTGCGGCAATCGTCGTTTCGCCCGTACAGGACTTTTTGGTGCTGAAGTGCAAATGTCCCCGCTGGCTGGGCGCATTGGCAGCACTGCTGGTCGTCTTTGGCGGGCTCTTCATTTTAGGCATTCCGGTGATGGCGGCGGTCAATACGGCCGTAATGCAAATAAGCGATTACAGCGAGAACTCAGCTTGGCTTCTAGATCGGCTGGACACTCGAATGGAACAATGGGGATTGGATCAGTTGGACACGGATGTAATTGGGCGAGAATTTCAAGCACAACTGCCGTCAATCGCCACCCACACACTGGGCACTGCAACCGGTTTGGTGTCGAACGTTTTTCTGATTCTTATCTTCCTGGTCTTCCTGCTTTCGGGCCGCGATTCGCACAATACTTCCAAGGGACTATATGCCGAATTCGAATCGACAACGCGTAGATATCTGGCCACCAAACTGGTGATTTCATTGGTGACAGGTATTTTGGTGTGGGCGATTTTGGCGGCCCTGGGCATGCAAATGGCGATTGTTTTCGGCGCGCTCGCCTTCCTCTTGAACTTCATTCCATCGATCGGATCGGTGATAGCCACATTTCTACCTCTTCCGATAGCCGTGTCTCAGTTTTACGACCCTGAGACACAACTCTATAATTACTGGATGATAGCGGCAGTGGTGGTCTTGCCCGGCGCGGTGCAAGTGATAATCGGAAATGTGATCGAGCCGAAATTAATAGGCCGAGGCATGGCCCTGCACCCCGTGGCCGTGCTGTTGGCGTTGTCGTTCTGGGGACTTCTATGGGGTGTTATGGGCATGGTATTGGCAGTTCCCATCACGGCAACCATTCGAAGTGTCTTGATACGTTTCGACACAACACGTTATCTTGGCGATATCATGGCGGGCGAACTTCCGTCAGGGTAATAAGTTTTGTCCCCTACGGTTTGACCGGGGGATGGAAATATATAATGCAAAATATTGCCGCTCGGGAATCGACAATCGATATTCTGTCAGTTATACTAAGAAGTCCAGAGTTTCGATTTGCAGGCGGGTTGACACCCCTTCGGTAGGGGTGTGCCGGACGCTCTAATTCGGACTCGTTCGAAACATACCATCCCAAGATTGGGCCTTGAGCTTGCGATTGCGATGCGACAGGCTCGCTACCTTTGCCTACCATTTTTCCAGCCGAGAAACAGGAGCCGATTGATGTGCCGCATTCCTCATTTCCTGCCCAATACCTGGACTTCTAAAGCCTTGACGATTGTTGCTTTGACGGCAATTTGCTTGGCCGCGAGCGCCGCGCATGCAAACCAAGCAACGAAATATATAGGCCCCAGCGATGTTGTGGTTTCGAAAGATGCCAAAACGATCTATGTTCTATGTAAAGATGCGCAGCAAGTAATGCTGCTAGATTCGGCCGGCAAGGCCACCGGCACGATCAAGTTGCCGTCCGAGCCGACTGGATTCGTGCTTTCGCCCGACGGCAAAACACTTTACGTAACTTGCGGCGTGGCCGATGGGCGAGTGTGCCTGATCGATACGGCTGCCCGCAAAGTTTCCGATAAACAGATTGCTGTTGGGCACACACCTTGCGGCCCGTCCGTTTCACCCGACAGTAAACGCCTGTATGTTTGCAACCGTTTCAACAATGATGTTTCGGTGATCGATCTGGCGGCCGCGAAACAAATA
>JAFGTN010000863.1 GCA_016934075.1 Pirellulales bacterium | reverse complement strand
TGACGCCCGGAACTTATTGGTACAAAGTCGTCTATTGCAACTCGACAGTGGCCGATCCGCCCGCCTACCTCGACAGCGAGAGCATGGCATCCAATGCATTCTCCGCCACGGTCGGCGTGGGCGATACTTCCATGCGTTTGACAAACGGCATTCCAACCGATGCGGGTGGGAATTATAGATCCAGACACATCTATCGGACGACGGTCGATCCGGCCGACCCTGCAACGGCCACATATTCCTATGTTGGGGAAATCAGCAATAACGTGGATGATTTTTTCAACGACATCACGGCCGATGGGGCACTAGGCGCGGCCTTGAATGAAGAGGTGATCGACGGTAGTTACAATTACTACGTTACTTTTATCAATGCCTCCGGAGTGGAAAGCCGTCCTTCGCCCGTCATCGAGGCCCTGCCTATCGATAACGGCCGCATACAGCTCCTCGATCTGCCCGTGCAGACTGCCGGTGACCAGTGGGTTTCGCGAAAAATCTACCGCAACACGTCCGACAATCAATCGACATTTTACGAGATTGCCACGATCAGCGACGCCGATACCGTGATCAACTTCACCGACAATATTCCCGACACTGTTGCCGAAACGGGCGGACAACTAGACTTCAATGGGCCCAGAATCACAAGCGGAACGCCGCTGATCAACGTCATTCAACTCGGCGACAACAACAACTATGTCAATACGTTCGATGTGGGCACGTTGGAATTCACGGGTAGGAAGGGCGAACGAAATCTGGCGCCCAAGGAAATGACCATTGAAAGCACTTCAACCGTGGGACAGTTGGTGCAATTCATGGAAGAATCGATGGGTATCCAGACTCCTCCGGGTCCCGATCTCGATCATGTGATACCGGATGACGGTCCTACCGGCGACTCGGCCGGCGGCACGGTCGATTCGAGTACGGGACAGATAGTCTTTGTCAGTAATAATGGAGTCGATAACGCCGTCGAGGTTTTTACCGGTTCCTTGCAACTGACCACCGGCACGCCGCCCAACACCGACACGCAAACTCGCGACCTCAATTTCAGTTCCGTTCAAACGGCCGTGGGAAACAGCGCGGTTACCGACTTTATTGCGTATGACTCGTTGGGTATGGACGTCCGCGTTCGTATTACGGCCGTAATGGAAGATCGCACCAACAGCGAGACCATCTACCGCTGGTTTGCCGATTCGCCCGAAAACCAGCCTCTTTCCGGCGATAGCATTTCCGTGGGCACGGGTCTGATATACTTCGACAGCGATGGTAACTTCTCGCGTTCGACCAATGATTCGATTTCCATCTACCGCCGCGATGTGCCTTCCGAATCTCCCTTGGAGATCACGCTCGATTTCGACGAACTTTCCGGTCTGGGCGGTTCGGACGAAGCCAGCCTGGCCGTTTCGCGGCAGGACGGTTCCGCGCCCGGTACACTCACCAGTTTCATCATTGGCGACGACGGAACTATCCGCGGTGTGTTCAGCAACGGTATTACCCGCGACTTGGGCCAGATCCGCATGGTACGGTTTACCAACCCGTCCGGTCTCGAACAAAAAGGCGAAAACCTTTTCGCCGCCGGCGTGAACTCCGGACTGCCCATCGAGGGCGATCCCGGTTCGCAAGGCATCGGTACCATCGTGGCCGGTGCCACCGAATTATCCAACACCGATATCGGCGGAAACCTGATTGACTTGATCCTGGCGTCGACAATGTATCGCGGTAACACACGAGTGATTACAACCTCGCAAGAGATGCTTGAAGAACTTTTATCGCTGCGGCGATAATGGTTGGATAGAGGTCAGAGGGCAGAGGGCAGAGGGCAGAGGGCGGAAATGATGAATGTCGAAATCAGAATGAGGAACGAATTAGGAATGACCGAATGTCGGATGAATAATGATCAATGACCAAACCTGAAGTCTGAAGTCCGGCACCTGACACCTTTCACTTGAAACCTGAATGATAAAACTCACACGGCTGGCGGGCGAACCTTTTGCGCTTAACGCCGAAATGATCCTGTACGTCGAATCCCGACCCGATACGTTCATCACCCTTACCGGAGGTGAACGAATCGTGGTGGCCGAGTCGATGGACGAGGTCATCAGCCGCGCAGTGGATTATCAACGTAGTAAACACATGATACCAAAAGGACTTTAACCGGATATGGATATTGCAACGGTCGTAGGCATGCTTCTGGGCGTATCCCTGCTGCTAATGACGGTATTGATCTCGGATGGCGCGACATTCGGTGCGTTCTATAATCTGCCATCTATTTTGGTGGTCGTAGGCGGTGCCATGGCTGCGGTGTTGATCAGTTTTCCTCTGAAAACCATGTTTGGCCTGGTTGGAGTCATGAAGAAAGTTTTCCTCAACAAGCAGGAAAGCATAGCCGACCTTATCGAGCAAATCGTTTCGCTGGCCGAAACGGCCCGCCGCGATGGACTGCTTGCCTTGGAAGGACGCCTGGAAGAAATTTCCAATCCCTTCGTGATACTCGGTATCCAAATGGCGGTTGACGGAACGCGGCCGGAGGTTATTGAAAGTATCATGCGTACCGAAATGGACGCCGTGGCCACGCGCCACAGAAACGGCAGAAACGTGCTAGACCAAATGGGTCGTTTTGCCCCTGCATTCGGTATGATCGGAACACTGATGGGCCTGATTATCATGCTCGGCGACATGAGCCCCGAAACAATCGGTACCGGCATGGCCGTGGCACTGCTTACCACCCTTTACGGGGCGGTTGTGTCAAACTTATTCTGCCTACCCTTCGCGGAGAAGCTAAACTTTCTTAGCAAGCACGAGTTGCTTACGATGGAAATCATCGTCCGCGGCATCATGGGTATCCAATCGGGAGACAATCCCAGGGTGATCGAGCAGAAGCTCAACACCTTTATCCCGCCGAAACTCAGAACCGCAGCTCAGGAGGCGGCGTAAGCCGGACCGCTATGGGCGAAGAAGAAGAATCAGGTGGTGGCGTACCCGAATGGCTCGTGACCTTCGGCGACATGATGTCGCTGTTGCTGACGTTTTTTATCATGTTGTTCTCCATGAGTGAGATTCGGCAGGAACAAAAATACCAGGCCATGCTCGAAGCACTGCATCAGACATTTGGATATGATACCTCTTCGGCATCGCTGTCGCCTGGGAAAAACACACCCAGGAATGCCGAATTCGAGGCACTGGCAAGCCTGGGACGCGCACAACGCGCGCATACGATGAAAGGCGGCGCTCCGGTGAAGGCACCCGTCGGAGACAACAAAAAAGTGACGGCGCCCAGACCCGATGGCGATCCTACCATCGCCGGTGTGGTATATTTTAATGAAGGTGACTCAACACTAACAAAAACAGACAAAAGAGCTCTGGTTGCCATAGCAGGACGCGTGGCGGGTATGCCGCAAATAATTGAAATTCGCGGTCATACTTCCAATAAACCGCTCGACAAGAATTCACCCTATAGAGATCACGCCGACCTGGCATACGCGCGATGCAGGGCCGTCGAAAAATTCCTCCTGGAACAAGGAATCGATAAAAAAAGAATCCGCCTGGGGATATCCTCCGGAAATGAATTGAAGTACGACGGAACGGACCGACTGCTGCAAAAGGAAAATCCCAGGGTGGAAGTCATGCTCACTCACGAAATTGCACGAAAAGCAAAAGAATAATAAAAATAGCGACGGACCGCTAGCGTCAAGTAATCCGAATGAACGCATCAAACAACTGAAGCAAAAAATGTCCGATCAGCAAGAAAACAATATCCAAATACCCGACGAAGAAAACGACGACGTCCAACAATCACAAACCGGCTCGTCTTTGATGAGCAAACTGAAGGTTGTCGGCCTGGTGGTCGCCGTGGTGGTGGTTGAATGTGCCTTTGCATACATGCTCATCCCCACCGCCGTAGCCGATTCGCAGACATCCGAAGCCGCCATCAAAGCCGCCGAAGCTGAACTCAAAGGTGGTGAAGAAAAGGGCGCTGAAGTCGAAAACGAGGTTGAGGTCGATCTGGGCGAATTCCGTGTAACATCATATCAGCCCGCCACTGATACTACTTTTAGGGTAAATTTCCACCTCTACGGTACTATAGTCGAAGAGGACCAGGACGAGTTTGAAATACTCAAGCAGGCAAACGAGGCCCGCTTGAGGGAACAGGTAAACGTAATTGTCCGAGCCGCTGAGATTCCCGACCTAACCGATCCCACATTAGGCTTGATCAAAAGACGCATTTTAGACAAAATTAACCGGATTCTTGGCAAACAAGTTGTCAAAGGCGTGATCTTCAGCGACATGTCGTTTGTCGAGCAATAGACGATGCGGACAAAGTGAATACGAAAACAACTCCGCAAGCTCCCATCAGGAATGGATTCCGATGTCTGGCGAAGACGAACTGATCAATCAGGATGATATCGAGCAGCTTCTAAACAGCAGTGGCGGTGAAGCACCCACGGCTGACAGCGGTGCTCCAGACGCTAGCGACGATGCCACCGAGCAAGCGTCTACCCCAGAAGCAGACACAGGCGATCAAGCCTTGGACCAGGGTGATATTGAAGCCATGCTCAATGGTGGAACTCCCACTGAAGGCGGATCTTCTGCCGAAAGTGGGACCCTGGCCGAAGATGAAACTCCAGCCGAACAAGCTGCCGACCCCCCATCACCCGCGCCTACCGCTGTGTCCGACGATGACGATAAGCTGCTCGGACAGGACGACATCGAAAAACTCCTCAACCAATCCGGCAAAACGTCTGCTTCAACTCCCGCAGCCGCCGCGCAATCTGCCCAGACTCAATCCGTTAGCGGTTCGGCACAGATGCCCTACACGGAAACCGTACAACCGGGTGACGTTGAGTACCTGCTCAATCAAGCCCAAGAAGCCATTGAATCTATAACCTCCGGCCCGACCGAGCCCAGTCCACCGGGCGCATCACAGTTCAAGCTGGAAACCTTCAGCGGCGTCCCCGCCTCCACCGAAACCGCAACACTAGACTTGATTCGAGATGTGGATCTCGATTTGAAGATCGAACTTGGCCGAACGCACATGTACCTTGAAGACGTTCTCAAGCTCAACAAAGGTTCTGTCGTGCCACTGGACAAAATGGCTGGTGATCCGGTTGATATTTATGTCAACGGCCGGCTAATCGCACGCGGTGAGGTGCTGGTAATGAACGACAATTTTTGTGTGCGAGTTGCCGAATTGATCGCCGGCGAGGCCGCGGGCTAGTATGCGTTACATACCCGCCGCCAGAAACCAACAACGAAGAAGAAAAAAATTTACCCTGGGCCCGTCGAAGAAGAAGGAAAAGGATTTCCCCGTATCTTTTTCGGCATGTCGGCTAAGGATCGTGAGTAGAAATAACGGCTATCCGTCGATTTTCCACACCCGACAGTATCACCAATAAATCGCGTCAGGAGCAAGGATGCGTCCTATCGCACTCGTTACCGCAGTCGTTTTGCTGGGGATTTTCACCTCATCCACGGCTTCACAAACTCAACCACTGCGGAGAATTTCCGAGCAGCCGCGCGCGCCGGAACCGCCGCGTCATCTGCCGGCGGACGTTTCGTTAAACGCGCCAAACATATTGCGTCATGAGAATGCCGCACCGCGTCCTTTGCCGCGCCCGGAGTTGGAATCGCGCCAAGCAGAATCCTGGCACTCGCCGCCGAGTTCGGCAACGGAGCCGGCTCCGAC
>JAFGTN010000862.1 GCA_016934075.1 Pirellulales bacterium | reverse complement strand
GCATTGAGCTCTTCGAAATCGCAAAAGTATATTTGCCCCACGGCAAGAAGCTGCCTGTCGAAGAACGTATGTTGGGTATAACCAGCGGGCGTGGTTTCGCCGAAGTCAAAGGCGCAATCGAATCGATTCTGACCGCGTTGAACCCGGCCGTGGAACTCGAAGCCGTGGCCACGGACGTCGATCTGCTCGATCCGGCCAAAAGCTGCGAGCTCCGCCTGGCCGGTAAAACCATTGGCTACCTGGGCGAGCTTCTAACGGAATCGCTGAAACGTTTCGAACTCCGCCAGCCGGCCACGGTGTCCGAAATCCGCGTGGCCGATCTGTTGACGGCCGCCGAACTCATCCCGCAGTTCAAGCCTTTGCCCGCCTATCCGGCCATGAGCCGCGACCTGAATCTGGTCGTCGACGACTCGGTACATTGGGCCGATATTGCCGCCACGGTCCGCGACAACTGCGAACAATATTACGAATCGCTGGAATACCAGGATACTTATCGCGACGCCAATCGACTGGGCAAAGGAAAGAAGAGCCTGCTCATGTCGCTGAACCTCCGCTGGAGCGAAGGCACCATGACCAACCAGGAAGCCGACCGCGTGCGGGATAAAATCGTGGCCGCCTGCAAGGATAAGCACGGGGCCGAGTTGCGGGCATAGGTTTTTTGCGCTTTTCTGGCAATTGCGTTCGGACATATCGGCTACCACAATCCGGCTCGGAAAAAAGCGAAACATCGATCGTCTTCAGCGATTCACAAACACAGTCTCACATCTGGCGACTTGAAGGCATGGGAGTTATCGCAAGCGACGGAACAGGTTATTATTACACGGGCTTGCGGCGTTTTCGACATAACCGCTTTTCAACAAAACCCAGCCGTGATTGAAATGAGATAAATTCTAATCCACAGGCTTATTTGGTTTCAGCACTCACAACGATCGGTCTCTCCCCCTCGGGATAATAACTTTCGAAAAAACTTTTCATCCCTCCGGGATACATGGCCACGCGCACACTGCCCCAACTCTGCTGGTCGCCCGTGGCGTAGTAGAGATATGTGTTGCCTTCCCACTCGAACAGGTCCACATCGGAGTTGTTTATCCCTTCGCCCGCTCCGGCTTCCAGGATCGGGTTGCGGGGGCTGAGTTCCCATTTCTTCAGATCCTTGGAGCGGGCAAGGAAAGACGTGTAGCCGTTGTGGCCGGGCATGACAGCGTGCAGGTAAATTACGTAGTAATACGGGTCGAAGTAACGGATCACCGGGCAGGCGCTGTATTCCTTCTTTTCGCCAGTGAAAACCAATCCCGGAATTTTCTCCCACTTCGAGAGGTCTTTAGAACGTGCAAATTTGAAACAGAAGCCAACCGGCTTGTTCGACTCATATGCCATCAGATATCCCTGCTTGTCGCGGCATACCGAGCAGTTGAAGAGATGCTCATCGCCTTCAAGTGGAATTGCCTGTTCCCGTTTCCATGTTTTGAGGTCGTTGGTGGTAAAGTGATATATGCTCTTGAACCAATCGTGGTCGGTGCCTTGGGAGGCGAAAATATGCAAAACCTCACCGTCGACAAAAGCGCTCACAAAAGAGTGCCCCTCGCCAAAACGCGCGATCTCCTTGCCGGTGCTTAGGTCTTTGATATACAAATACATGCTCTCATCGTACTTGTCCGTGTTGTGCTTCGTATCATCGCGATAGTTCAGGGCCAACAGAGGGCGGCCTTTGAATACAAATGGCGTGTTCTCCATCGCGGTGCCGAAGTTTACGGGCAGTTTAACAAGCTTTTTTTGCATATCCTGGGCCACTGATTCGTTGGACCCAAAAAGCCAAAATGAAGCGGCCAGAATAGTCCAAAACGTAAAAATGCTGCGTGAATATCGCATTACTCTCCTCAGATATCTATAATGTAAGCAGAATACTTATAGTATCCCATTTATATATCCTATTTAATACATCGTAGCGTCTGCAGTATGATTTTCAATACCTAACAAAAACATAACTCCTCTGTTACTAATGCCATTTCTTCCGTACTTGGGATCTTGTCGATTTTAAAAAATATGGTACATAATTTATAATATGAAATCTCTACCTGAAATCACACAAATTGGTGTTTTGCCACGAAATGCACTTCGTCATGAAGTTACCCGCCGCCTTTTGTGGGCGGTCTTTAGGGGGGAGCTTCCCTTGGGAACTCGATTGGTAGCCCAGACTTTGGCAAAACAGTTCGGCATTAGCGCTACGCCTGTCCGCGAGGCGCTGCTGGAAATGGAAACGATCGGCATGGTCGAGTTTCCTCACAATCGTGGCGCCGTGGTCAAACCATGGGGACGTCGCCAGGTCCGCGAGGTATATCATCTTCGCCGGATTCTCGAGTCCGAAGCCACTCGATGTGCCTGCGGGCGGATCAACCCCGAAACGCTAAATAGCATCAAGGCGGAAATGACCGAACTGCTGCAGCGCGATCAGAATCAAGCATGGACCGATGATGCCATGGTCGTCGATCAGCAATTACACAATATAATCATAAAGGATTGCGACAACGACCGTCTGATGGACGAGGTCAATCGCTACAACGTTTTGATTCAAGCGATTCGAGAAGTCGTGGGAAACCAGCAGGAAACCCAGACTCAGGCCATCTTGGAACACCTGGCAATTATCGACGCCCTTCTGGCAAAGGAACCGGAAGTGGCTGCCGCGCAAATGGCCCGTCACATCAATAGCACGGCCAAGTCTATCGAAAGCATTATGTTTGGCGACGAGTAAACGTCACCACTCACGGTGCTAGACTCAGTCTACTCGACTTGTGATTTCAAGCAGGTGGAATCCAAACTGGGTTTGCACCGGCCCGTGGACCTTGCCAACCTCTTCGTTGAAAACCACGCGGTCAAACTCCGGCACCATTTGGCCGGGGCTGAACTGGCCAAGGTCGCCGCCTTGTTTGCCAGAGGGGCAATTTGAATGCTGGGCCGCCAGTTCACCGAAATCGGCGCCGGCTTCAATTTCATCTTTGAGTTTCTGGCAAGCTTCTTCTGTATCGACCAGAATGTGACGTGCGGTTGCATGTGCCATTTTGTTTATCCTTAAAGTATATCGAAATGTTGTCCTATACCATGACTTTTTTATGAAAAGAGCAACGGCTTGCCTCAGCCGTTTGCCCAATTACACCAGATCATAGCATAGCGATACCCTCATAAAGTGCAAGCGTTGTGTGCAATTAAGAATGTTTCATCTTTGATAATCGCTCGCTATTTCTCATCGTAAAGCGAAGTTTTCATAAGCTTTTTAAGTTCGTCCAAATGTTTTGCGTATACGTCGCGGGGCTCGCCGTCATGTTTTTTGCATAGGTATGCCGCGCGGCCGACTACCTCGCCCATCATGCCGCAGGTTCCCATCACGCGGACAGTGCCCAGCGCCTGATGAGTAACGCTGATGCAGCGCCCGGCCATGAATAAATTATCGATGTTTCGAGAATAGAAGCATCGATACGGCACGGGATACGGTTTTTTCAGATGCTCAAACTTGGCATGTGATATAAATGGGCTTTGCGGCTGAAGTGGTATGTACTTCTCTACCGGATAATGGAGGTCGATCGACCAGGTGGAGGTCACACTGGCGTCGGGAAACGCCCGCTGCGCACGGATGTCGTCGGCGGTTAGAACCACATCGCCCATCAGACGCCGCGATTCGCGACGCCCCGACACATAGGCGGCCCATTTCAACTCGCGGTTGGGGTAGAGCTTCTTCTCGTTTTTTAAGTAGCTCCATACTCCATACATGCCGCGGAAATTGCTATCGCGAATAGTCTCGGCATCTTGCACCGTGTCCATGTCGAACCCACTTTCCCAGTACCAAGGGCCAACATGCCCTTGAGGCGCGGGATTGTCGCCCACTTGAACCGCCCAGGGGCATTGGGGAAACGGGGCGGGCTTGCCGATATCGTGTGTGTACCACATATTGCTTGCGCCCAGGTGCCCCTTCTTCGTAACTTCAGAATCAGCGCCGGCCATGAACCCGACCGTGCCGTCGCCGGTGCAATCGACGAACCAGCGTCCGCGATAGATCGAGCGGCGGCCGGTTTTGGTGTTGCCGGAAACAACGGCCGTTATCCGCTTGCCGTCGGATCGAACCTCGTCCACATGCTCACACAAAAATAACTTGATACGCTTCTCTGCCTGGACCATCTTGAGCTTGACGTCATCACCGTAGTCGCAGTCGCCGGGACTTTTGTCGGGCTTGGTATTCATGCGGTCGACGATTTCGCCCAGAATCGGATAGGGTTTCTGGCGCGTTTTGCCCTTGATCCAGACGCGGATTTCGGAACTGCTGTTGCCGCCAAGCAAGGGACGATTTTGGATTAACGCCACGTCAAGCCCCAGACGTGCCGAGGAGATCGCCGCGCAGGTACCGGCTACGCCGCCGCCGATCACGACTACGTCGAACTTCCCCTGTTCGGTCGGAGGGCCATCGGTGCCGAGTATTTTACGGCGCCATGTTTTCAGTTCTTCTCCTTGCGGCGGCACGAAATCAGGATCGTTGGTGAGGATAACGGAGTCGCAACGACCTTCGAAACCGGTAAGGTCATGAAGAGCGACTTTAACTTCGCCTTTATCGAGTTCAACCTTTCCGGCGTCTTGCCAATCCCAATCTACTCCCTTGGTGCCCAGGATGGGACCGGTGGGTTTCCCGTCGATGAGGATTTTAAAGCGGCCAGGCGCGCCGGGCGCTTTCCAGCGAGCAACCCAGTCTTTGGTACGAGCAAATACACGATATTGACCTGCCTCGGGAATAGCAACTTTAGTAATCGCATCAGCAACCGGACGCCCCAGACCGTGGGCCAGCAGGTAGGGCGAGCCCATGGCATCGATCGATTGCTGATCGATAAGCCACCCCCCTGTGTCTTCGAAACTTTCGGCTTCAAGCAGGATCGTGGTCGACGCGGCGGATGCGGATAAAGTAAAAACAAGTACAATTAGCAAGAAGAAAGAAAACGTTTTCACGGTAAGGTGCTCCAATGTTGTCGTTGGGGGATAAATAATGATTGCATTATATCATATCGTGAGATGCGGCAAGTGTCAGCTACTCACCGCACTCGACCTCAAAAGATTCAATATATGCCTCGCGATATTAATAATGCAACGAAAAATTTCATTGTAAGCAAATCTCGTCGCATTGGCAAAAATGGCAGTCAACATTGTTCCCTCTACTAGTCGTGTATTGCTCCTGAAATTCGTACGGTCATAAATCCATGACGAAATTGTCGAACAGACTCTTTCGTTAATTGAGCTATTGGTTGTGAACGTCAGTAAACCTATAGTTGCGGCCTACAAAGCGGTTACGTATATTATTGTTACCGGCAAAGCCAATGATCCTTGTGCAACCGCAAATGCGTCTGTACCAGGCGGATTTGCTGGATTTCCGACCGCGGGAAGGTTCATTGGCAATGCAGCCCTTAATAATATGACATCACATCGCCGGCATTGTTCCCGCCGTGATGCCGCTGTCTACCTGCCTACCCCACCTGAACTCGCAAAGCGTTAATTATGTCGCGATCTTTCCAGCACCTACGTTTCATTATCGCCAAGACGTCCACCGTGGTGGCGTTGCTGTTTCTGTTCGCATCCACTTCGTTAGCAAATGCCGCAACTTACGATTCGCCTTCAATAATCAACCTGGCCGGCAACTGGCGGTTCCGCCTCGACCCCGAAAAAGTCGGCCGCGCACAAAAGTGGTTCGATACCAGATTGCCCAAAACCATCCGCCTACCCGGCACAACCGATCTGGCCGGCTTCGGGCAAAAAACCACCAGCCCGGACTTCGGCCATCTGTCGCGGCTGTACAAATACATAGGCCCAGCCTGGTATCAGCGCGATTTCAACGTGCCCAAGTCATGGAACGGCAAGCGGATTACGCTGTCACTCGAACGATGCAAGTGGAAAACCACGCTTTGGGTCGATAGCTGTCGCATAGATAGCGAAGACGGGCTATCGACACCGCATGTTTATGTGCTGCCCGAGTTAAAACCGGGCACACACACGCTGACAATCGAAATTGATAACTCGATGGTCCATAACATCGGCATCTGGGGGCACTCTTATACCGAAGAGACCCAATCGATTTGGAACGGTGCCGTGGGAGACATCAAGCTTTCGGCTACCGATCCCGTCTGGATTGATAAGTTGAGAATCTTTCCAAACAAGAAAGTCGACGGCGCGCGTATTGAAGTCACCGTTGGTAACCGGACCGGTGGCCCGGCCATCGGCAAACTGACCGCAAAAATCCTTGCCCCCAAAGGCGATATGGTTGCCGAAGGATCTTTGCCGTTCAAACTGCGCAGTAATGACAAAACGATTACCTTCGACGTGAATCTACATGCCATTAAGGGGAAAACAATCATTCCCTGGGATGAATTCACACCTGTTATTTACAAGGCCGTAGTTGCATGCAACAGCGAGAGCAAGAGTAATAGACTGGTCGACCGACATGAGAAAACGTTCGGTTTCCGTCATATCAGCCATGACGGTTCGCATGTTACGATTAACGGGCGGCCCACTTTTCTGCGTGGCACGACCGATTGTGCCACATATCCCTTGACCGGACATCCGCCCATGGACGTTTCCGCTTGGATGCGCGTTTTCGGAATAATCAAAGCCCACGGCATGAATCACGTTCGGTACCATTCATGGTGTCCGCCCGAGGCAGCATTTACGGCGGCCGACCGCTTGGGCATGTATTTGCAAGTAGAAACACCCACCTGGATCGACGGCTGGATGACAACTCCAGATAATCGCTTGACAAAAAGGACCAAGCCACCCTATGTACAACTGTTTGGGAAAGATCCGGACGTTGTCGATTTTATCAAACGTGAATTGAAACGCATTTTATCCGCCTACGGCAACCATCCTTCATTTTGCATGTTGACGATCGGAAACGAGATATCGCCGCGAAGCGACTACGACACGCTATCCTCGATGATTGACGAAGCCGGGAAAGACGATCCGCGGCATCTCTACAGCATCTCGACCGCGAGAACTCTTACAAAGTCCGACGACTATTTCGTATCGCATAGAGCGTCCGGCGGCAAGATTGCCCGCGGGCTGCGCGGTCCTGAAAACGATTGGGATTTCTCCCCGGCTGTGTGCGACATGCAAACCAGAAATATCCCGCTTATCGCGCACGAGATCGGACAGAGGCCGGTATATCCCGACTACGACGAGATCAAGAAGTATACCGGCCCGTTGCGTCCGAGGACTATCGAAGCTTTCAAGGGCAAGGCGGACGTGCGTGGTTTGGCCCATCTTAGCAAAGCATTTCAGCAGTCCAGCGGCCGCTTCGCCTGCTTGCTCTACAAAGCGGAAATGGAAGCCATGCTGCGTACTCCCGGCTACGGCGGCTTTCAACTGCTACAGCTAAATGACTTCCCAGGCCAAAGCGAGGCCCTTGTGGGTATTTTGGATTCATTCTGGGACTCGAAGGGGATCATAGATCCGGCTGCGTTTCGCGAGTTCTGCTGCGAAACGGTGCCACTTGTGCGATTCGAAAAATTCGTATGGACCAACAGCGAAACCTTTAAGGCCCAGGCTCAAGTTGCCCATTTCGGCAATAAACCGCTGAAATCCGCAACCTGCCGCTGGTCTATCACAGACGATGATGGAAATACCATTGCCAGAGGTATGTTTCCAAAACAAGATATTTCCGTCGGCAAACTCTCCGACATCGGGCAAATCTCGGCACCACTTGACACAATTGCCGACGCACGGCGTCTGAAGGTGCTCCTGGAAATCGACAATACTAATTATTGCAACCGCTGGAGCATTTGGGTTTTTTCCGCGGCGGGCGAGTCTAAAAAGACATCACCTTCGAAAAGCGACGGCGTTCTGGTAACAGATCAATTCGACGAGACTACGCAAAAGGCCTTGGCCGCTGGCAAGCCCGTACTTCTCATCCCCTCGCATGTTGCCCCACCCTTCTCGGCGCCGGGTCATTTCATGCCGGTCTTCTGGTCGGCCGGATGGGTTCCACCCGGCGGCAGCCAGACACTGGGTATCCTCTGCGACCCACGGCACCCGGCATTGGCCGGCTTCCCCACGGAAAACCATAGCGACTGGCAATGGTATGACCTAACCAAACAGTCAAAAAACTTTACTATGAACAACATCCCTGCCGATCAATATACGCCCATCATTCGCTCTATATCCGATTTCCACCATAATAACCATCTGGTTCCGCTTTTTGAAACACGTGTCGGCCGAGGACGACTTTTAGCATGCAGCTTCAACCTCAATGGCGATCTGAAGAATAGTCCGGCAGCCCGCGGAATGCTGGAAAGCCTGCGCGCCTATGCGGCATCGGATAAGTTTCGCCCCAGCACAAGCATGCCTCTAATATTATTGAAAAAAATGTTCTCTCAATGAAATACATACTATGAACGAAAAACGTGACTTGTTCTCCCTCGATGGCAAGGTGATCATCGTCACCGGCGGGACACGAAAATACGGCTATCACATGTGTGGCGCCCTGGTCGAGGCCGGTGGCACTGTTATTCTCACTTCGCGAGAAAAAGCTCGTGCCCAGGCAATCGCCGACGAGATCGGTCGCGAGGGCGGCCGAATCTTGGGATACGAGTTGAGTCTTGAGGATGATGAGTCGATCGATAGACTCGTAGCTGATGTTATCTCCGACCACGGCAAAATCGATGTGCTGGTTAACAATGCGCGACATATCCCGCGAATGCCGGGAGCGGATATCAATCGCATGGAATTGGACCTGCTCTTTACGGTAAATTGCTCGGGTGTGATTCTTCTGACCCGTAGCGTGGCCGAAGAAATGAAAAAGACCGGCGGCGGCAATATCATAAACATCGGATCGATCTATGGTATGGTCGGGCAAGACCTGGGTATCTACGACGATCCGGAAAAGAATTACAGTTGGGACTACCCATTCCAAAAAGGCGGTATGATCGCCTACACCAAGCAGGTGGCCACGGTGCTTGCCCGATTTAACATCCGTTGTAATTGTCTTTCACTGGCCGGGCTCCTTGAAACCGCTCCGGATGATCCCGTATTCTTGCAAAGGTATTGTGAAAAAACACCCCTGCGTCGCATGGCCAATGCGGACGATGTAAAAGGGCCGATTGTTTTCCTTGCTTCGGATGCTTCCAGCTACATGACCGGGGCAAACCTGGTTATCGACGGCGGATGGACGGCCTGGTAGCAGCCAATAAACAAGACATCGCGGGATAAAGATGATGTATGCAGTAATATATAAAAGTACCTGCAGTTATCGTACACGCGAACAGATTTCCCCGCAGCCACCACGTAGTAACACATACATCCACCCGACTATTGAGGTATTGTCTTTTCCCAAATGTCTGACATACTAGTAGAATGCATCGTCAAAAGTCGTCGATCACGATCTTTGCTATCATAGAAGAGCTAGAATTATTGTGATGGTGGATATATAGTATGCTGTTGGGCGTCTATTATCTGAAAGAATCAGGGTGAGTAATGATGGGAAAGCCTAATTTGCGTCAAAAGGCGTACCGGCATATTCATGGGCGAATTGCCAACGGAACACTGAGCGTGGGAACCGTAGTTTCGGAACTGTCACTGGCCGAAGAAATCGGCATGAGCCGGACGCCCATCCGTGAAGCCATTCGACAACTTCAAGTGGAAGGCCTGGTGGAACAGATTCCCCGCTTCGGCACGGTAGTCCGCAGGCCCCGGCGTCGCGAAATCGTCGAGTCCTATCAACTTCGCGAGGCCTTGGAGTCGTATGCGGTTAGTTTGGCCACCGAGTATATCAGTGCTTCCGATCTGGCAACTCTTGAAAAACTCTGCGATCGTATTGAGACGACTGCCCAAGAACTGAAGGACTCGTCCAAGGATTCCTTGGACACCGATATGCTGCGAAAATTCCTGGCGGCCGATATGGCTTTCCACACCGTGCTGATTAGAGCCGCCGGCAACTCGCGTATCATGAAGATCATTAATGAGATGCACGTGCTGACACGAATCTTCGGCGTGGAACGGCAGGCTCACGACCAAGATCTCGTTGATGAAGCCCTGCAAATGCACCGTCAAATTCTCGAAGCGATCAAAAACGACTCCGGCGACAACGCGCGTCTTGCCATGGCCAGGCACATCCGCACAAGCATGAAGCAAACCCTCGAAAATTATGATCAAAAACTGGCCGAGTCGGAAGGTTCTGCCGCGGTTTCGCTTACACTGCCCGAAAACGTGGTTGCAGAGTTGGGCATGATCGAGAGTGAGTTGGAAACCGAAATAGACGAATAAGTGCTCTTCGGATTCGTAAACTCACAACCCAAGCCCACACTACAAAAAACGGGAAGCACCACGATATTCGACAGTGCTACCCGATGTATTGTACCTGACTAAAGCCGCGAGGAATTATTTTTCTTCTGGGTGGAAGACTTCGTGGCAGGTGTGGCATGTTTCGCCGAGTTTTTCCATGGCGGCTTCGGCGGCAGCATGGTCCTTCTTGACGCAGGCGGCGCTGAGTTCGGCGGCGGCATCGCGCATCTCGGCGCAGAATTTGTACCACTTGGCGGCTTCTTCCGGCTTCTTGGTATCACCACTATGGGGCATTGAGCCCTGGGCGATAACCGCCAATACGGCGGCCTGACCGGCGGCCTTTTCGGCCTTTTTGGGGAAACGTTTTTCTTTCTTCAAGGCGCCCTTGAGCTTGGTATTGATCGTGGGCACGGCTTCCATCAACTCGTGCAGCGAGGCAACTTTTTCCCATTTGAGATTGTCGGCGCCACCGGCTTTGGCCTTGATCGCGGCTTTAACTCCATCTACTGCCGATTTGGCAGCGTCATAGTCCTTGGTGGCGGCCAGCTTCTGAGCAGCTTGCACTATGCCGGCGGCCGAGGCCTTGTAACCGTTTTCCTTGTCGCTGAGGCCCAAGGCCAAAGCGATGACGATTAGTGTGTTTGAATTCTTGGAAAGCTTTTCCTTTGAGTCTTTGTACTCGTCCTTGCTCTCGACGGCCTCTTCCAGGTCCTTGATATAGTCTTCGACCTGATCCGCCAGACTATCGACCGGGACGAATGTCGAGACAGCGGGCGGCTTTGGAGGATCGGCCAAGGCTGCTGAACTGAGTACTAACGCCAGTGCTACAAACAACACACATAAACTCGTCATTAATTTCATCGTTAGCTCCTTTGATATAGAGGGTGATTTACACAAAAAGGGAGGCAGGGGGCCCGTTTACACAGGAGGTGGGGGCAGGGTCTTCTTCTTCAAATAGTTTGT
>JAFGTN010000861.1 GCA_016934075.1 Pirellulales bacterium | reverse complement strand
CCCCCGGCCCAAAAACACAGCCTTTAGTCCATCATCACCCCACTAACTCCAGTACGTCAATACTCAATGTTACGCTGAGCCAATACACAACAACACACATATGGGGTGGCCATCCAAATGGAACAAATGCGAATATGTCTCGTCTGCCTGTGGAACAGTGGGCGGTGCGACGCTGGGTGAGTGAAGTAACGGGTGAGATTACAATTTCTGGCGTCATGGATCCTATCAACGGCGGAAACATGTACACCCATGTAATTATTGACGGTTCAGAAGTTTATCAGCATCAGGTTCCTAACGAGGAATTTAACTACACCGTTATTGCAGATGTGAATGTTGGTTCAACAGTAGATTTTGTAATTAGTCCAAACAACCACGATGATGTTAATGGTGACACAAAATTTACAGCAACAATCGATTTTGTCCCCGAACCCAGCACCATCACCTTGTTGCTATTCGGGCTGACTAGCTTGGCACTAATCCGGCGACGGTAGACCTCTCGACCAAAAGTGCGCCCGGTCGTTTTCGGTGGCCGGGTTTTTCATGCGCATGAAAAAAGCCCCGTAGGCGGGGCAGGGACCTACGGGGCTGAATGTGAGGTATCCCTCACAGCATCTATTTTGATTGATGGGGGCGGGGGTTGTCAACAAATGGCGGTGCTGTCCACCGAAAATAAAAAATCTTTCGAGCGTAGCACCCGCGTAGCACCGCGAATTCTTGCTATCTATCACCAAAAAGAAAGCCTTTTGTAACTCGTTGCTACAAAAGGCTTTAGGAGTGGAGGATAGGGGGCTCGAACCCCTGACCTTCTGGCTGCCAGCCAGACGCTCTCCCAACTGAGCTAATCCCCCGTTGGTTAACGTGTCCGCCGTGGAGAGGCTAGACAATATCTAAGGAAGTTACTGAGTCTATCAGTGCTATATGAGGTAGTCAAGGGCACTGGCGCGAAGGTTATTTGCATTTTTTCCCATAGACAAGCCACATAGGTAGCCAATATCCATAGTCACACTGGGGGGAACCAGATATTGAAACACTAGACATTGATCTTGACAGCTCCACCAAGGAACACTATTAACTCACCACCATAAATGGGGCTGCAAACTTAACTTGCCAACCAGCATATAAGTGCAACGACCTCTGGACAATTTCTCCCATTCTCCACAAGTGCCCGCTATCGCACATTTCTAATAGGAATGAATCCATGGGCAAAACCATTGGCATCCGCTCAGGCGTATCATTCTCATTACTCTTCTCCACGATAACCTTCACTGCCATCCTCTCGACGAGTTCACTGCTCCAAGCCCAGGACATCGAGCTGCTGCCCGAAGTGATACCGGCACCCGCTGCCCAAACTGCCCCTAGCACGCCTTTGCCTATTGCGGTTCAATCGAATCCCATCTCGGAATCATTGCAATATAGTGCTGGACAAGAACCATCCCAAAAATACTCGGCCACATTGAATCCCATATTCGCCGATGAATCGGGTAAAGTCGTCACTATCGCGAGCATGCAAGATCCGTTGGAGGAACCGGGAATTCACGGCTGGTTCGTGCAGGTCGACGGTTTTTGGTGGCGCGAATCAATAGAAGTCAACGGCGAGCGTTTCAAATTGCTGGAGGAAACGGGCCCCATGTTCAGCGTGGGCTATCAAGCACGAAAACCACGGCAGCGATACCGCATCGCCATATTCGGCGGCAGCCCGGATTATGACGGAGCCACCTGGGACAATGAACCTTTAACCTCCAAAACCGATTACTTCGGAGTGGTCGGCGAATACGATTTCCGCTGGCCCTTGTTAGGCAGCCCGACGAACGGATTCTTCGCCGGAGTGGGTACCAGGTGGTGGTCGCGTAATTTACAAAATTCCTATACCGAAGAGGGAAACCTCTCTCTTGGCTACAGAGAAACCTGGTGGACAATATACCCGAGAATCGGGATCGACAGCATGGTACGTCTTCGAAACGGGATGCACCTGTACATGTCGGGCTCACTCGGTTTTACGGCTTACACCTCGGAAAACATCGACTTCTTCGAGGTAACTTTGGAACCCGAAAGCGACGTTTACACGCGAGCCGAAATCGGCCTGCGCAACAGAAGGCTTTCCGTATCATTTATGCTTGAACATCTTGGCTGGAAAGACTCCGACGCCGACAAAATGGTCTATCAACCCAGATCCACGATGCTCACGGCCGGAGTGCTATTTGGTTATAACTTCTGATCGCATTTGACTCAGAATGCGCCGGCCGGTTTATACGTCATTTGCTAGACAATTCTTTGTTGAGATACCATCGATTCCAAGCTGCACTACCAATTGACGGTTGCAGATAGAACTGCTAACTTAGTAGGTTTCCCATCTTGAACGGTCCAAGATGGAGGCATTGTTAATATCTGACCGGAAGCGATACTAACGCCGGACGCCCCAGTAGCATCAGGGGACATAGCCGGTGTGCCACCTAAGGAGGGTTTGCCGTCGTGGCGAATGTTCTAGTTAAAGATCTGATTGAGGCAGGAGTTCATTTTGGTCACCGGGCCAGCCGCTGGAATCCCAAGATGCGGCCATATATCTATGCCCGCCGTAACCTGATTCATATTATCGACGTCCGCGAGACGATTCGAGGTCTGCTGCGAGCGAGAAAATACCTGCAGCAAGTCGCCTACGGCGGCAGCCTTGTTTTGTTTGTGGGCACCAAGCGTCAAGCGTCGGAAACAATCTCGCGCGAAGCCCAGCGATGCGGCATGCCTTTTGTCAGCGACCGCTGGCTGGGCGGCACATTAACCAACTTCCGCACAATCCGTAGCCGGCTGGGACGACTCGAGGAACTCGAATCCCTGCGGGCCAGCGAAGAGCTTTTCGCGACATATTCGAAAAAAATGCAATCCTCGCTCAACCGCGAGTATCGCCGCATGTATCGCAACCTGAACGGTATCCGATCGATGAACCGCCTGCCCGAGTGCGTCGTTACCATCGATCCGATGAAGGAAAAGAACGCCATCAAAGAAGCCCAGAAGTTGGGCATTACTACGGTTTCGCTGATCGACACCAACTGTGATCCGGACGAAGTCGATCTACCGATCCCGGGCAATGACGACAGCATTCGCTCGATCGAACTGGTCACGAAATACCTGGCCGACGCGGTCCTGGCCGGCAAAGCGGCCGCGGGCAACTTGAAAGATCAATCGGCACCGGCAGAAGCATCGGTCGCCGAGGCGACCTGAGCGAGGGGTGGCACTGGCTGATTATCAGCCGGTGCAGGGTTTCACCACCCGTAAACACGGGCTGATAAGCAGCTCGTGCCACCATTAAGGTGGAGAAAACCATCAAGAATCAAGGCCGGCACATTCGCCAGAGAGTGTGCCGGTTTTTTAGAAAACATATTCAAGATACAAAATAGAGAATTGGAGAAAACAAACATGGCTATTTCAGCGGCTGAAGTAAAAGCCTTGCGAGACCGAACCGGTCTGCCCATGATGGATTGCAAGAAGGCGTTACAAGCGAGCAATGGCGACATCGATTTGGCAATTGAAGAACTCCGCAAAAAAGGCGCCGCGAAGATGTCCAGCCGGGCCGGTCGTGCAACCGAATCCGGACGCATCGCCATCTATAACGATAACGCCGCCGGAGTT
>JAFGTN010000083.1 GCA_016934075.1 Pirellulales bacterium | reverse complement strand
GTTCACCGCCGGCGACAGTGGCGCCGGATACCTGAACCCCGGCATGCTCACGGCCCCGCGGCCGATCTCGAATCTGCCCGACGGCTGGGATGCCTGGCTGGTACATTGCCGGCCGTACTACCAGCGTTATGATCTGTCGATTTCGCAATTCGTGATCGACGGCCATTCGCCGGGCATGGGCGAGCGGGGTATGGACTACTTTGCCCGCTTCTCGCCCGACGGAATGGTGGCGCAAAAGATCCCGCCCAAGGGCGTGCACAACGGCAAGATGCCCTTCATCCGCATGCGTCACGACCTATACGGTGACCCGAAAAAAGCCGGGCCGGAAATCGCATCGATGGTCGAGCACAACCTGCCGCAATTCATGGTCATTCGAACTATCCTCAAAACCCCCACCTGGCATAAGGAAACCATGCGGCATGCGAAGGCCACGGAGCGGGGGAAGGTGCTGCGGTTCGTCGATCCGTATTCGTTCTTTATGCTGCTGAAGGCGAGCGAGGGGAAGGGGGAGTGAGAGGGCAGAGGGCAGGAATGTCGAATGTCGAAATCAGAATGAGGAAAGAATGACGAAGGACCAATGTACAATGATCAATGTACAATGATCAATGGTTGAATTCTAGACCGGATCGCGATCCTGCAACGAAACCGACATCTGTTAGCCCAGCCGCTTGCGGCGGGTTTGGGTCGTGGACAAGTATGGGGTCCTCTTCTCTGTTAATGTGACTGGATCAGAGAAGAGGAACTCGTACTTCTCGGCTATTCTTTGATGAAGAGAGGTTCCCGGAAACTTTCCCATTGTTTGCTGGATTTTGGGCGCTGTTCATAGTGTTCTGGTGCAAACATCGCTGTATTATGCCAGTATATTTTGTTGACGACCAAATTGTCTTTTTCTTTCTCATACCACTGCATGGCGTTATTGACAAACTCGGTGTCATCAAGCGCAAACAGTTTATCCTGATATTCGTCCTTGGTTTTTGTTTCAATTCCTTCCAACGAATCCCATTCCTGCTTAATCTCAAGCATTCGCGGGCAAGTCCATTCCGATCCCGCAGGTAACGGTGGATTTCGGAATCCAAAATACAGAGCAATCCCAACACAGACCAATGCGACCACCAACCATCTTTTTCTGACTCTACTCATGGATCATACTCCGTCTATTCTCCCCAAGAAAGTAAATCCGGCTGCTACTCAGAGTTCGCCAACAAAATCACACCACGCTCCATTCTGAAGTCCGAAATCTCAAGTCTTATGTCTCAAGTCTTAAGTCCGACACCTCAAACCTCATACCTTTCTCTCACTTCCGCTGCTGTGCTTTACTCGCATAGCTCGGTGTGCTGATCAACTGGCTGGTCATGCCGCCGTCGGCCAGGAGGTTCGCGCCGGTTATGTAGGCGGCTTCGTCGGATGCCAGGAAGACGGCGGCTTGGGCGATCTCACGGATCGTGCCCACGCGGCCCATGGGGATGTTCGACCACCAGTGGGCCAGACACGTGTCCATGTCCTCGGCCCCATTGCGAATGTCGTCCCAGATCTGCGTGTCGATCAAGCCCGGGCTGAGGCAGTTGAAGCGGATGTCGCGGGCGGCGTATTCCACGGCCAGCGACTTGGTCAGTCCCACCATGCCCCACTTGGCGGCGTCGTAAGGCGCGGCGCCAGCCATGCAGGCCATGGTATGCACGGTGGCGATGTTGACCACGCTCCCTGATCCCTGTTTGAGAAACTGCCCGATGCAGGCCTTGGTGCAGAGAAACGTCCCCCGCAAGTCGACACCGATCACGCGGTCCCAATCCTCGGCGGTCACCTCTTCGAAGGCCTTGACGAAATTCACGCCCGCATTGTTCACCAGCACATCGATTCGCCCGAAATCATCAATCGTCCGCCGCGCCAATTCCTCGACCTGCTCCTCCACCGAAACATCACAGGTCACGAACACCGCCGAGCCCCCTTTCCCACGAATACTTTCGGCCACGGCTTCGCCTTCCTTCTCCCTCCGAGCCACGCAAACCACCTTGGCCCCTTCCTCGGCAAAAACCTCGGCAATCCCCAGCCCGATGCCACTACTGGTCCCGGTAACGATGGCAACTTTGTCTTTGAGTCGCATGGGTATGGCTCCAATTCTTCATTTTGGTGGTTTGTTGTGGATTCTCGACATGCTATATTCACAAGATGAGGCAGTCAAGTAGCCTCATGAGCATGGCAAGCGGGATGCCGGTCAGCCAGAGAATGTTTCTGCTTCCCAAACCAGATTCTCGGCTGGAAAATCAGCGTAATTACAGGAGTTTGCATCGATGATGAAGTCGCTTTGTTGCATTTTGGTGGTAATCGTTGTGACAATTGTTGGCCCGCTGTATTCGAAAGAACAACAGACGCCCAATGCGCCGGCTGATGCTGCGACAAATTGTGCCCATGTTGTGACCAACCAGACAGTGACGGAACTCCGTACGTTCAGCGAACCAATGGAGGTGTCGAGGGGAGTACGCTTCATCAAGGGAAAAGATGGCAGGCTGATCTTCAAACACCCGCTTAAGGCCCCGCGAACTCAGATCTTTCAGGGTTTTTTGCCCGGAGATGTCGTTTTCGATGCCGAAACGGTTGTATTTCCCGAATGGTGGGGCGCATCCGCAGCCGGCGATCCGGCTTTGGCCGGCACAAACGTGACGGCGCTCAACGCGGCTTGCGCTGCGGTGGGCAAGTCACCACTCGCCATATCGTTAAGTGGAGTGTACTACATTAACGGCAAGATATTCCCTCGTTCTCGATCGCGACTGATTGCCCAGAAGCACGGTGGATTCAAAGCGATTCCCAACCTGGTAATACCGGCTGGTGAATACCTGGTCGAGATCAACGGTCAGTCGGATGTGATTCTCGACGGCATCGAAATTAACGGCAATCGCGCGAACCAGCCACAAGATCGGGCCCACACATTCGGCGGCATTCTAGTCATCAAATCCGATCGCTGCACGATTAAGAACAGCAAGGTTCACGACTGCAACGGTCCGACGGCCGGCGGGGCTTTGGGAAACGGCATCAGAACGCTCAAAGCTACCGACATCCTGATCTGTAAGAATCAGTTGTACTCGAACAACGGTTGCGGCATTAATCTCTATTTTTCTTCCCACAATATCCGCGTTCTGAACAACAAGATTTGGAACAATACAGAGATTGGCATCGAGTCGGAGGGGCGCAACGGCGGCGACTACAAGAATTACCGCAATTCGGAGATCACCATCGCCGACAACGATATTTCGGGGAAAACTGAACCGAATCGCCCGGACGACCATTCGATTCTGGTGGATTGGACGGACAACGTTGTCATAAGTGGAAATCGTTGTCAGAAGAACAACCACAACGGTATTGAGATTCTCGGTTCGCACAAGGTTGACGTGGCGCGGAATTACTGTGCCGCCAACGGCGATGTGGGACCGCCACGGTACACCTGGGCCGGTGTGCGCGTGGGCGCCGAGGGCTTCGGCGAAGATGGCAGATCGTACGACGTAACCATACGGGACAACCAAATCGTCGGCTCACAGTTTGGTATCTATATCGACACGGCCAGCCGCGTTACGGTCCGTGGCAATAAGATCAGCGGAACGCCCAACGCGGCACTCACGATTGGCGCCCGTACGACCGAGGTTAAAACATCGGACAACGATATCCAGGGAACGAAGTAAATGCATTGGACCTGTAGATCAATCCTCCGCTTCAAAGCTGAAGCATCAGGCATTATCGGCTATCCGCAAATCCAACATCCCTCTCCGTGTCTCCGTGTTGAAACTCCCAGGCTGACTGAGCCAAAAAAATACTGTTGCAAGTCAACCTACCGGGCTCCCGTGGGAGTTGCCAGATCGGCAAATCGTCTTCTAAATAATTGCGGGTTATTCATAATCTCATCCATGAACCGGCAAGCAATTGGCGAAGGCTCCCGGTCTCCTCGCTCCCACGCCTGAACGGCGTTCTTCGAAGCACCGATAAACTTGGCAAACAGAGCTTGGCTCAGGCCGAGAGTTTCTCGTGTCTTTTTGACACTGTCTGGCGAATAAGAAACCGGCTCCAAATTCAACACTACTTTGCGGCAGGTAAAACGCTCAGCAAGATCTTCTCCGCTTTCCAGAGCGTCGGCAAAACCCTTCAGACCCCGGATAATCTTCTCTTCCAAGGATAGCTTTTTCCTGGATTTGGCCATATCCTTCACCAAATGTCACTAAAACACTGCTTGCCCGAAAATTCCATAGGTAATTTACCGTTATTACCGATTGACTGATTCTTGAAAACGTTATAAACTTCTAATAGTAGTCGGGGACAAAATTCGGCTCCATGCCGTGTGGCCGCCTGGAATCATCTAGGAGGGTCCTATATCCTCGGCTATTTTTTAATCAAGAGCAGCCAGAGTCAATGGTCGTCTTTTATTGTAGTATTCTCCGTACTCGTTTTCTCGAGTATCGTCTACATCTATCACAAGGCTCGCCGATCTTTGTACGAAATCCCAATACCTGCTTTCTCTGCGTTCATACAGCCTTTGCAAAGCCCAGAGAAAATAATCGACCACCTGCAAGCAGGCGCATTCTCTTGGAGTGTTGGAAATAATCTCAATTGGAGCGTTTGATTGTATGTCCCATGATCGGCGGAAATTATCTCGGGCTGCTTCTAATGCTTTTTGCAAAGCCGCTGTTCTGTCTCTGTTTCCTCGTTTGGCAAATTGAATTTTGAAAGCATCATTCTTATGGAGACGCTCTTTGAAGAGACGGCTCAAACAGCGGTCATACAATTGGTTGGGATGGTACCTGTATGTCGGTTTCTTTTTATTGTGCTCGATAACCAGGCTGGCAATGCGATGCTTATTCCTGACAACAGCGAAGAATTGCATCTCATGTTGCATTAGCAAGGAAAACACTTCGCGACGCACCTCGGGGATATCATCTTTGGCATGAAACATCAAAGCAGTTTTTCTTGTCTCCGGTTGCATGGACGGTACGCCTTGGAAATAGGAATCACCAATTAACTTCCCGCGCAACTCATTTAATTCACGCTCCAAAGATTCAGGCTCTGAAATAGCCAGCAATCCAACCATAAAATATGTCGAACAACCCTCATTGCCAACAATCAGTTTCCCATGACGATTAAACAATGTGCCATCGCCCGCCTCGTCAACATAATAGTGAACCACCGACAATCGTGGATCAGGTTGATCGCTCATTGTTTCACCTCAGAATTCCTTAATCGTTTAAATATCACGATCTTCTCCCTGGTGGTAGTGCCCCTTGGTCCACTCCCCTAATCTGTCTCTCGCCGGGCACTACTTTTTTCTTCCATCAGTTCTTCCGCTTCTCGCATATGTCCCATCAGCTTAGCTTCTGAACCACCGCGATAATAGGTTCTGTTTACGCTAAAGGCCGCCTCTCCCGCATCGGTATGATAGAGACATAAAACATATTCTTTACCAGATCGAAGCTTGAACTTCAGTGTGCCCATTACCTGCCACTTCAAAGGATGCCGGTCGATCCTGTTAGGCGAGAGAGATGAAAGAAACTTGTATGTCAGTCGGGGAGACAGATCAACTGTCGCCGGTTCCTTTTTTTGCAAGGCTCTGCTTACTGAACACACCCGTCCCGTGAGAATCTCGGACTCCTGAAAAGTCGGAAACGGGGGATCGCTCTGGCTTGGAGTTTTTGGGTAGAAGGCTGTGGTAGCCATATAGATCGCCACTACCGCTAGAGTTGCAAGAACCAGCCCAATGATATATTGCCGTAGACGTGACTTCGTATTATTTGTCGTGGCGGAAACATCTGGATTCTCGACCATCTCATCTCCCTGCAATATGAACGATTCGAAACAAAATCTTCGAGTCCATAACACCTCTGAAGGTTATTCTATCTCTTAATCTCACAGTCAGGTAACGTCTGTTGGAGATTTGTGATACCCGCTCGGGTAACTTTAGTTCTCGAAATATGCAACATTTTCAGTTGCTTTAAGCCTTTTAGGTGTTCCAATCCGGCATCAGTGATTTTTGTGGAGGATAGGTCTAGGTCTCGGATATCTGTCAGCCCTTCGAGATGCTTCAGGCCAGCATCGGTGATTTGCGTGTGTCCGAGATTCAGGATTTTCAGTTTCGTCATTCCCTCCAGATTTTTTAGTCCGGCGTCAGTAATTCTTGTCCAGTACAGATTCAGTTCTTGTAGCTCTGTTAATCCTTTAATATTCTCTATCCCGGCATCTGTGATTTTTCCAGTTATGACATATAGTGATTGAAGTTGCGGAAGATGCTTTACATGTTCCAAAGCCTCATCTGTTGGACGATTCTGGAAACTCACTGACTCTACACGATATTCCGAGATACCTTCATCAATTGGGACATAGCCACCGAGTTTGCGGATCTCAGTAATCGCGTTTTTTTCCTGTTCAGTCTTTGGGCCGAACTTGGGCAATTTAGGCCCTACATATCGCCAACCGGCGGCAGGCGTCCAAATTCGGTCTACTACACCCCAATCTATCTTCTTAAGGGATTCTTGTTCCTCGAAAACAACTTTGCCTTCAGAAACGATTGTTTTGTATTGCTGTCGAATACTCCACACTACTCCCCATTGCTTTTCAACCCATTCGTCGTCCCTGAACATATACTTGAAACTATTGCCGCCGCAAAGACCAAGATCCTTCTCTTGGACTATAAGCGCCCAGGGATATAGTCCTTGTGCTTTCCCGATCGCCACAACGAATCCAGGACTGTCAGTCGACTCAAAAACAATCTGACCGATCTGTTCCGCATATTCTCTCTTCTGCGCCATCGACAAGTCGGCATACCAGCCCGCTGCCCGGGGATTACTCGTGGGATTCTGCTTCAACTGCTTCAAGAAGGCAGATTCTTCGCTCTGCGAACAAGACCCAAATAGAAGTGAAGCAATTAAAATTATGCACGCATACCACTTCATGAATTTCTCCCCTCAAGACAATCTTTTTTGTCGAGTGCCGCCGACTGCCCATCTCTCTCCGTGTCTCTGTGTCTCCGTGTTAAAATCCGACCGCGAGCGGCCGGGCTAACGGGATTGTCACTTCACCACCAAATTTACCAACCGACCCGGCACCACGATCTCTTTGACGATCGTTTTGCCCTCGATCAACTCGGCGATCCGTGGGTTGGCTTTGGCCGCGGCGGAAAGCGCGTCGCGGTCGGCGTCGGCGGGGACCTGGATCTTGGCTCGCAGCTTGCCTTTGATCTGCACGGGGATCTCGATCGTGTCTTCGCGGATGGCCTCTTCGTCATAGGCCGGCCAGGGTTCGTAGGCCAAGGTGTCTTTGTGGCCCAGCAGTGCCCAAAGTTCCTCACAGATGTGCGGCGCGAATGGTGCCAAGAGCAACACGATTTTTTCCATGGCCGCTTTGGGACGGGTTTCCTGCTTGAGGAAGTAGTTCGTAAACTCCATCATTCTCGCGATGGCCGTGTTGAAGGCCATCTGGTCGAGGTCGTCGGTCACGGCCTTGATGGTCTTGTGCAAAACGCGGTCGGCTTCCTCGTCGGGCTCGACGTCGGCCACGGCCGAGCCGAGCGTGATGGTCTCCGCCCGCTCGTCGACCATCATCCGCCACACGCGGTCCAGGAAACTACGCACGCCGCTCACGCCGTCCATGCTCCAGGGCTTGACGGCCTCCAGCGGGCCCATGAACATTTCGTAGAGCCGCAGTGCGTCGGCCCCGTATTCGGCCACCACGTGGTCGGGATTGACCACATTGCCTCGGCTCTTCGACATCTTATACGCGCGGCTCTCGACCTTGATCTTGGGCTCGTCTTTTACGACAAACGAGTCGCCCACCTTCTCCACGGCGTCGGGCTCGAGTTTCACCGCCGTGACCGGCTTGGCGCCTTTTTTCGTAACCGTGTTGCCCTCGGTGTTCTCCTCGACATCGGTCGCCGAAACCCAGGCCGAATCGGCCGTCTGATATCCTGTAAATTCCATCTCGCCCAGAATCATGCCCTGGTTGACCAGCTTCTGGAACGGCTCCTTGGTGCTGATATAGCCGCGGTCGTAGAGCACCTTGTGCCAGAACCGCGCGTAGAGCAGGTGCAAGACGGCATGCTCGGCGCCGCCCACATAGAGGTCGACGGGCATCCAGGCCTTCTCCACTTCGGGATCGACCATCGCCTTGTTGTTCTTCGGGTCGAGGAACCGCAGATAATACCAGCACGACCCGGCCCATTGCGGCATACTGTTGGTCTCGCGCTTGTATCGCACGCCGTCGATGGTCACATACAGCCACTCCTCGGGCGCTAAGTCCAGCGGTGGCTCGGGGCTGGCATGCGCGGCGTTGAACTTCATACCCACGGGTAAGTCGACCGGTAACTCTTCGGCCGGAACGATTCGTAATCGGCCGGTCATGTTGCCATCATCGTCCAACTCGTGCAGCACGGGGAAAGGCTCGCCCCAGAAATGCTGGCGGCTGAACAACCAGTCGCGCAGCTTATAGGCCACAGCCGCGCGACCTTGGCCCTTGTCGGACAGATCCGCCGCGATCTTCTCCTTGAACTCGGCCGTGGAAAGGCCATCGTACGGGCCCGAGTTGATCGCCACTCCGTCGGCCGTGGAAACCTGCCGCCCAGCCAGCACCTCGTCGCGGTCGACCTCCGGATCCTTGCCCGGGTCGACCACCGCAATGACCGGAATATCAAACGTTTCGGCAAATTCGAAGTCGCGGGTATCGTGCGCCGGCACGGCCATGATGGCGCCCGTGCCGTAGCTG
>JAFGTN010000860.1 GCA_016934075.1 Pirellulales bacterium | reverse complement strand
CACGAGTGCCCTGAAAAAACCTGCTGCGTCTCTGGGAAACCTGCCTTTCTAACAGGCTCCAGCAAAAAACTTTCTCAGCGGTCTCAGGATGGGCGTGGAAGCTGACCATATCCGCAATATTAACCACATTTCCACGCCCATTCTGGGCGTGCCACACGTGAAGCTCCTGATGAGCCGGGAATGGCTGCGAAATTTCGGCTCAGCGGGAGCTTCGCCCTCTCGCCTGTTCTGACAAAGTCCAATAATCCCGCTCCGTCATAGGCCGCCGTCGACCATGAATCGCTTGGCCGGGTTGTCTTTGCGGATGGCAAGGTTATGCTTCCTGACAATCCGGATCTCGACTGGTACTGTCCAACGCCCGGGCTGCTCTGCTTTGATCGGCTCTCCGACAGTAAACTCCTCAAAAGTAGGGCCGGCCGTAAGTGCCTTTTTGATTTCTTCAACCGGCACAGACTCATAAGTGAATTTCCGGAATTCTTCGGCGTTCTTTTCATTGTAGGCCTTTAAGTACGCCTGCACGGCCTGCTTGGGCGTCATTTTCTGGTATTTTTCGTTATCTTCCAGCGGTTTGACTTGTGCAAGCAACTCCGCACTGGGAGTCTTCCGGGGGAAAAACACGATACAGCGCTTGGCCGGATTGTCGTAACACACCTGGAACGGAGCTTTCATGTTACACTTGATTTCGTAAGGCACGTGCCAGCCGGGATACTTCTCCGACTTGAACGGTTTGCCCAAGCTCATTATTTCCATCCCGCCAAGGTAATCCTTGATTCTTTCATCCAAAGGCGAATAGAACTTGGCGACTTCCTTCCAATCCTTTTTCCCGCAGGCCTCGAAGAACGCGCGGGCCGCCTGCTCGGGCGTCATTTTCTCGTACTTCTCGTTGTCCGCCAGCCGCTTCGGCTCTTCGTACCAGTTCACGTCCTTTGGAAAGTCTATCGAGAAAACCTTGGTATCGATCGGCTTGTCGTACTCGATATGATCTATGACCGCCACCAGGACGTCGCCGTCGGGACAATGCATGTGCGCTTCGAATCCTTCCAGCCGTTGTGTTTCGGCATCGAATCGATATACCCGCCGCATGTCGGTAGAATCGAACCACTTATCCCTCGAATAGTCCTTTTTCGAAACATCGGCCTTGGCTTCCACGCTGACAACCAGTTGCTTCTTGCCGTCCGCGGTCGTCTCCTCGGTCTTCTTAAGCTTCCACCCCTTGGCTTGTGCGGTGGCCAACTCGCGGCTGAGCAAGTCTTGCACATTCATCAGGCTTAAAAGCCAGTGGGTATCGAAGGCCGACTGGCTGACAAGTGGGAGCTTCAAGCCAACATTGGGTCGTATGAGCATCATGGTCGACGTACCGTCCATGGCAGCCACCCGGCCGGATTTTTCCACCCGCCACTTCGGCTTCTCGCCGAACTGCTTCCAGACCTCAACCGGCACAAGATCAAAATTGGCTCCGATACTGGAGAAATTGTCGTGCGGCGGAGTTCGCACTTTGGCCACGATATGCACCGTGGACGGGTTCGGCACGGCTTCGGCGCCGCGGGCAAGAACCGCTGCGGCCTTCTGCGCCTCGGCGGGCTCGGTCAGCCAAAGCCCGCCGACAAACAACATGGCCGCCGCGACCGCCGCCGCGCCGCTGGTACCCAACACTCTGATCCGCTTTCTCATTTTCAGCCTCCTGATCGTAAGGGCTTGCTCTTGAAGAATCCTATCCATTACAGCGGTTTGCATACAGACCGGCGACACGGCAAGCCCCTCGCGTGTCAAGCGGTCCGTCAGTTCCCGCGTCTGCTGGAGTTCGGCCTGGCAGCCCGTGCATTCGGCCATGTGCGAGTCCATGCGGTTTTGACGAGTTTCGTCGAGCAGACCTTCAATATAGGCGGCCAGTTCTTCACGACATTCCTGGCATTTCATCGCGACACCTCGCTTTCCGATTCGCTTTCCATCGGTCCCAATTGTTCTCGCAGCAAGGCGTAGGCCCGAGAGAGACGCTTGGTGACCGTGCCCAACGGAACGTCCAAATCGCAGCTCAACTCTTGGCAGGATCGCCCGCCGTAGAACCGCAACACGATGACCTCCCGATATATGTCGGGCAGATTGGCAACGGCCTCGGTCACCGATGTGTCGGTGTCCGCATCGCGGCCGCCGGTCGATTCGGCCGACTCGAGTTGTTCGCAATCCACTCGCTCGCGACGCCCGGCGTCACGACGGCATTCCTTCGCCACTCGATCGGCAATGCCCAGCAACCAGGAAAAAAACGACGCCGGCTTTCGCAACTTCGATAAACCGAAATACGCCCGCACAAATGTCTCCTGCGCAGCCTCGATGGCCTCATCTGCGTTGCCCAAGCGCGCACGCAGATGGTTATTCAGCGGGGACTGATACCGCTCAACCAGGTGTCGATAATCAGCCGGTCGGCCGTTCAGGCAGGCCCTGACGTGCTGTTCATCTGCTTGCAAAATTCGCTCCTCACCGGTCAACGCAAATCCAAACTCCAATTAGTAGTGCTGGTTGACCTACTTTTGCGACCTAAAAACCGTGATTTTCTCAGATTGCGGGCGATTGTGGTATAGCGCCGGGCATCACCCTACCCTCAATTGCCCAACGACCGTAAAATGCAAGCCGTTGAACAAGTTGAGTTCGCGAGTTTTGGGTGCCACTGCTGGCTTGCCCAGCAGTGTTTTTAGGGTATTTCTCTCATTCACTGCTGGGCAAGCCAGCAGTGGCACCCTTTTTCAACGGGCTGCTAGAGCCCAATCACCTAGGACCATGCGCCGGTGAGCACTATCCGTCCAGTTTTCATTATCGATCGATTCTGGCCGCTCGTCGACGGGGCGAGTCGGACGCTGGGCAACTTGGCCATTGAACTGCATAAACGTGACATGCCCGCCACCTTCCTCACTGCCCGCTGGCAAGACGATTGGCCGCGCATCGTGACTTTCCACGACATGCGCGTACATCGGTTGGCCGCGCCGCCACCACCGGTCGATACCTTCAAAGCTCGTTGGGCGGCGGCACGTTACATCAGTAAAATTGCCGCCTGGCTGCGTAACAACCGTGAGCTTTACGACATCGTCGTCGTGTCGGGGCTGCGCCAGGAAGCTTACGCCGCGATGACGGGCATCGTATCCGGCGCCGGCGT
>JAFGTN010000859.1 GCA_016934075.1 Pirellulales bacterium | reverse complement strand
AGTTTACCCCGAGCCATAACACCTGCCAACAGGTCGGGTATTAGAGACTTGTAAAAGGACCTTTGCAAGGCAATGCACAAGAAATAAAAAACCCCGCCGCTCACACTGATGCGAAACGGCGGGGCCGGAACAGAGAAGAGGCCACGTATGCCGCTAGGGCTCTCTTATGAATTGGTATGATGAAGTAGTTTGTTCCTTGTATGAAGTAATCCCAGGTCGCCTTAACGGCCCGAACCACTCTTCACTACAACCTTGATGATAACAACTTTGTCCGTTATGTCCAGAGTTCTCCTTCAATAATTAAAAAAGAAAGCCATATTTTTCCCTCTCCCCTCCATGTAGCGGGTAGGCTTCTCGACTTGCAGACTATCCATCTGTCCCCGATAATCTGAAAATCATTTGTCATAAATTACCTGAAAGATAACAGATGCCAGACTACAAAAGCGTATGCGAAAAAGCAGCAAGGGCCGGCGGGGCCGTTCTACTGGAGAAATTGGGAAAAGTAGAGATTCGCGAAAAAGCGCCCGCCGATTTGGTGACCGAAGCCGACTTGGCCTCACAGCGGTGTATTTCGCAGATTGTGCTCAACGCCTTCCCCGACCATGACGTACTGGGCGAGGAGGAAATGCCCGACTCACCCAAGATAACATCCGCCGAGTATCGCTGGGTCATTGATCCGCTAGATGGAACTACCAATTTCGTACACAAAGTACCCCATTTTTCCGTCTCAGTGGCACTGCAACACGGCCCCAGAATCTTGGTGGGAGCCGTTTTTAATCCAATCAGTAAGGAATGCTACACGGCTGAGGCCGGCGGTGGTGCATTCCTCAATGGACGACCTATATGCACCAGCCGTGTCAAAAAGGTGAACGAATCGCTCTGCGGAATCGGCTTTCCACCCGGCGTTCGGGGCGATACGCCTGATTTAAAGGCGTTTCTGCGGGTACTGCCTGAATGCCAAGCCCTACGTCGAACCGGATCGGCCGCACTTAACCTTTGCTATGTGGCTGCGGGCCGTTTCGACGCCTGCTGGTCATTCGCCACGAAAATCTGGGACATGGCAGCCGGAACGCTCTTAGTCAGCGAAGCAGGCGGCGTTGTCACACCCCCCGACGATGCGGGAGAATGTCTTGAATCCGGCCATTTCATAGCATGTTCGACGCCCGAATTGCACGAAAGTCTGATGCCGCTGATTGGCGGTAAAAACAATGTGGCGGGATAGCCGTAAACGTAAATGCCGGGTCGCAACACCACCCACATATCGCTTGAATTAATACTAACCCGAAGCGCAAGCGAAGGGATGGGCAGGGTAGACTGGCCCCCCTTATCTCACGCTCTGATAAGTGTAGAAACTCCCTCAAAAGCCACCTTCCAGCAGGGTTCGTCACTTTGACTGACGGGTCGTGTCCGATTACACTAAAAAAGTAAGCGTAACCGTTGCGTTCTTTTGTACTTATCTAAATACTCGAGTCCGAGTTTATGCCCATTGTGCACTTTCCTGTGCAATGGGAACCGGAACAGCCGCTCGCCGGGGAAACCGGCGGAAAGAGAAACACAGGAAGGCCCGCGCGATGCGACGGCTTATCCCTTGGATAATATGTCTCGCTTTATTGAGCGGTCGGTTATTACCGGCCCAGGATAGTGCCGCGCCTACAACGCCGTCCGCAAACAATACCTCTTCAGTCGCTTCTACCGATAAGCCGGCCGAATCTTCCAAAGATCCCGCAACAGACGTCCCGGCAAGCGTTCCAACCACCGGCAAATCGCCCGGCGTCGAAGAGATGAAGCCGCCCATCTATTACGTCCGTGACAAGGATGGCAAACTGGTGCCCATGTTCGGATTCCAGTTCGAGGACTTCATGCGTGCCTTCAGGCAAATGCAAGGACTCGACCAACGCGAACTTCCGCCTCGTTTCATTATCGAAGAAATGTCGGCAGTGGGCAAGATCGCCACGGGCGGCAAGGTAGCCGCAAAGACGGTCGAGCTTTCAATTAAATTCTCCATTCGTCTGCAAGACAAAGGCTCGGTTCGCGTACCACTGGGATTGGGATCGGTAATCCTGAAACAAACGGACACGAAACCGACACCCACGGAAAAAACAGACTCCGAGTCCGCGAAAAGAATGCCAAAAAAACAATTTCTAGAATACGATCCTCTTGACGGCTTCGTAATCTGGATCGAAGGCGAGCCGGGCAAATCGTACCAGATACCCCTCGACGTCCTGGTGCCCTTGACAACCATCGGTGACGAAACTCGTCTTCGTCTACAATCGCCTCGCGCCACCAGGTCGGAACTTCGTTTGACGGTAGCCGGAGCCGGCATGCTCGGACGAGTCTCGCAAGACGCCATCCTGCGGACAAATCCCGGCGGTGACGGTAAGGACACGGAATTTATCGCCCGAGGGCTTACCGGTAATTTCGAACTTTCCTGGCACGATTCAGGTGTGCTCACGACACGCACTCCCACTGTGCTGACGGCCTTGGGCCGGATTCTGGCTCGCATCGACGAACACAGCGTGAACACCGAAGCCACACTTGAAATTCGCGGACACGGCTCGCCTTTCGATCGTTTTCGCGTCAAATTACCCCCGGGCGCCGAGTTTCTGTCCTCCAGCCCGGCCGGCCACACCGTGGTCGAAGTCACGCCGGAGGAAAACAAATCGTCCAAAGCAACCGAGCCCCCCAAGAACAATCAAAACACAAACGAGCGGAAGAATAACAACAATAGTGGTGCCAAAACGCCAGCGAACACCACTAACAACAAATCACGCTTGGTCGAAATCCGCTTGCAGAAGGCAACCTTGGGGCCGGTGAAAATCCGGCTGGCGACACGCCAATCACACGGACAAGGCAATTCAGGTCAGTTGGTCGAATTAAGCGGTTTCGAGGTCATCGGCGCGGCCCGCCAGTGGGGCCATATCGCCTTGGCCGTCGCCGACGATATCTATGTTTCCTGGGATCCACAGTATCGCGTACGACAGGTGGACGACCTGCCCGACACCTTGCGCCAAGAGGACGTGGTGGCCGGTTTCGCCTATTCTTCGCAGCCCTGTTCACTCAAGGCCTGGATCATTCCCCGGAAAACCCGTTTAAGCGTGGAACCCGAGTACGTGGTCTTTGTCGACGGCAAGGATCTTCGACTAGAAGCAACGTTGCGCTATACGGTTCGCGGCAAAAAGGTCTTCCTCTTGGAAGTCGACCTGGCCGACTGGCAATTCGACGACGTTGGTCCCACCACGGCAGTAGCCGGCGACGGGCTGGATGTCGACAAGGCGAACAAGCTGCGAATTCCCCTCTTGCGCCGGCTGGCCGGGAAGTTCGAAATAACCATCAAAGCCCATCGCGCCTTGCAACCCGACACGAAAACTCTCAAGGTACGTCTACCATCGCCCTTGGCGGCTTCGTCGAGTTCGGCGGCGTTGGTGATCCAGCCGGCCGACAACGTCGAATTGAGTCCCAACGACGAAACATGCGTGGAACTGACGCGACAGCAAGTCACCGCGGCAAAAAGCACACCCGCCGGCTATCAGCAACGTCCACTCTT
>JAFGTN010000858.1 GCA_016934075.1 Pirellulales bacterium | reverse complement strand
CTTCTTGTTCATGAAATCCTCCTCCTTGAGTTGGTGGAAGATTCCACTATTATCTGATTTCAGTCAACCCCAATCCTTAAGGCTGACGAAGCACTAGTGCCTTGTCAGACTTTAATATGGGGGTTGAATGAAATGGTCCGCGGCTCGTTGGCCGTTCCCACACCATAATGCCAACCCTAAAAATTAAAAATTGACGCAACACTAGTCCGCATCTTTGCCACCGACAATTTTACCGAAAGGGAAGCCCAAGGTGGCGAATTGTTTTCGCATGTCCAAAAGCGCGGCACGGACGAAGTGCAGATCGCTACCGTAAGTCAACAATGACGCCCCTAAGTCGAGAGCACGCTTGGCCTGATCTATATTGGTCACCAGCGTGCCAAAACGTTTGCCGGCGGCCAGGGCCGCGGCCGCCGTTTCGGCCATGCCTTTGAGTAATATGTCGCTGTCGAACTCGCCCGGCACGTCAGCCATTATAGAATAATCACCGGGGCCGAAAAAGAGCATGTCCATGTCGCCGACTCGTGCGGCACGGACCATATTCGCTAATTCGCTCATACCGATGGGCTGATGCTCCAGATCGATCCAGAGGCAATCGATGCCCATCAAGCCGATAAGTTCGGCACTTTGCGGATCGGTGAACTGCGCTACTGTGGCCAAAACCGGTTGGCCCTCTGCCCAGCGTTTCTTTACTCGGCTTAGTTTCACCCTAGTAGAGCTATTTGTGGTGATCGCCATTATCGGCATCCTCAAAGTCCTGCTCTTGCCCGCGGTGCAAGCGGCCCGTGAGGCGGCACGGCAGATGCAATCCGCCGCCGGTTGAAGCAGGTCGGGCTGTCCATGCTGAATTTCGAAAACACCAAACGCGCACTGCGGGCAGGCTGCGTATCTTTGCGGATCACGTAGTCATGGCCCACGACCCCGCCTTACGCGTCGACGTGACTCCCGGCCAGTTCCACACCTATCGGGTCATCAGCCGCGTGGGGCAAATGAAGCTTTTCGTGGACGGTAAGCTCCGGCTCGACACCGACAAGGCCGACAGCCAGCTAGAAGTAACTTGATGAGTATACTCTTCACCAAGCCTCGCGAAGAGACCATTCAAATTCACAAAGCCTTACCTTGCAACATCTTATGCATGATATGCATTGGCGGAATCAGTAGAATTAACAACAAATCCTGAATTGGTTCCCCGACCTCATCAACTCGGGAAGCCAAGAGATGAAGTTTTTTCTCATTGTTGTTGACCCATTCGAAAAACCCGGTATACTGGTTATATAGTTGGTATTCTATTCGGTGACCAACAGATATTGGCGTCCAATGGGGCAAATCGCTGAACATTGGGCTCGTGTTTGTTGCGGTGCCGGTGGTATCGACCGTGAAGAAGCTGGTTTTTGCTCGCTCTCCCTCAGCTTCGATGATGGATTCACTCAAGTGGGTACATCGACGACCGATCCATCGATGACGGGGCCATCGGCACCGCCGGCCGTGGTGTTGAAGATATGCTGAAAAGCCACGGACTGACCGAGGGCCGAGAGGCGAGATACATCCGACGGCGGAATGATAGTCACCGAGCTCTTGGGGCACAGAGTTTTCAATGCGATTTCGTATAGTTCGCAAAGTCGTTGTCCCGCGCAAAGCACAAGTGGTTTCTCATCCGGCCACTGGTGACGCAAGGATTGCACCTCGGAACCGATCAACAAGCCGCTTAAAAATGCCGAGTTGCTACTCGCTTCACAATCGTCGAGCAGTTGTCGGCTTCGTACCCGGAAAAGGTTGGCCGATAAAGGCGCCTTTGTGCTCTCGTCGAGCCCTTCACAAAAGGATTCCCGTATGGGGCCAGTAAGCAATAGGGGCTCGTCTTCCTGGAATGCGGAAGACCCTGTGGAATGCTGTAACGATCCGTGATGGCGAAGCGTATGGTAAAGTTCGCCGGTCATGTGCGTGTGAAAATCCGTTATACGGTGGTCGACCACCTGGACGTGTTTGGAATGCGTGCCCGGCAGGAGGATTAAGACGTCATCCATCAGCGGCGCGACTTGCGGCAGTTGAGCAACGCCGATCACTTGTGTTTCCTCTCCCCGCAAAACATCCTTATCGCTACGGAGACCGGAAAAGAGGAACACGCCCGCAGCGTGCACTCCGCCTGGTTTGCCGGTATCGTTGAGATTGTGCCAGATGGCGTCTTTGGCATCCAGAGCAAAGGGCAATTTGGCATAAGGCAACTCTCGCCAGCCGATCGACGAGCTGGCCATGCCCGAGATGACGATTGGAATACGGCTCAAATCCATCTCGGCACGGGTAGCCAATGTCTGCATATGCCCTTGCAGCGTGTCGCGGAACAAAGTCGCGCGGTCTTCGCCGTAGGCGCGCAGGGCCAGCGCTGCCGCGCCATCATCGTTGCGCAGCCGTGCGAGCATATCTCCAGTCGCGGTGTCGATCAGTCGTAAACGAAATCGCGTGGTGCCCCAGTCACAGTTTATGAAATAACCGTTCATTTTCACCATCAAAACACCAAAACACCCCACTTGCCGAACTCTATTTTTTCACCCTTTTCCACTTGTTTCTGGAATACCGAACATACGTTTCCGGGAATGTTGCCAAAGAGCATGAACTCAGCCGCGGCAGCTTTTCGGTAGCCGTCTTTTTCAAGCGCGCCGGCGAGGCTGTCTCTATTGCGACCTATGGATGGGGTCAGGATATAAACCACGCCCGCCTCACGACAAACGGCCCGAATACGATCGATGCTGCCGCGAACAAAGGTTTTTCCCACAAGCTGTTTGGGCAGATCGGCCACACAGTATTGGCGGTCGGTGAACAACAAGGCTCGCGATTTCAGCTTGGCCGGACTTCCTTCTGTGGCTTCGATTTTCGCGGCCTTGCCGTCCAGCAGCTTTTGGCCGTCGGTGTTTTTTTTGTAAGTGATTTTTGCTGGTTTTCTGGGCAGGACAGGCGGCCCCGTTGCCTGATTTACCAATACGCGCAGACGGCCCTGCTTGGAGACGATCTTCTTCTCGAGAACGTCTTCTTCGGTGAATGTGGCCATTAATATCTGCTTGTAACCGGTTCGGGAAAAATCGTAGATGATGTAGATCGTGCCGTCGGGACTTTGAACGCCATCGGGATAGGAAACGCCGCCTCGCTCATCCAGCAGCAGCCCGCCCTGCCAGGTCTTGCCGTCGTCGTCCGACAAATAAGCCGTCAGGTTCAAACGTGACGTGCGTTTGTCGATCGGCCCGTGCTTGACCAGCAACAGCTTGCCCGATTTCAGGCGACGGATGAAGAAGCGAGCGGTTGCGTGTTTAATCGACGAAGGAACCCCGTCGCTCCAGGTCTTGCCGCCGTCGGTGGATATGCTTTCGCCGATGCCATACCTCGTTCTAGCCAAGATCCAGAGACTACCGTCGGCCCGCTCGACTATCATGTGTTCGTCACAGGCCGTTTTAGGGATGGGCGCCTGGGCAAGAAGTTTCCAGGTTGCGCCGTGATCGGTGGAACAAATCACGTTCGTGCCGTCGAGCTTGCCCATGTCTTGGGAATTCGCGCCTGCCGAGGGAGTCATGGGCCAAACCGCTGCGGGCAGGAGCCATTGTCCTTTGGACGTTACCGTGGGCTTGTTCATCATCACGCCGTGACACAACCTTCGTGGCTCCGACCAGGCGGGATTTTCGCCGTTGGGATCCTCAGTCACAATCGCCCAGACTCCGGCTCGGCCGTCCCAATGCGACCAGCCTTGAGCCCAGAACAACCAGAGTCGCCCGTCGGGATCGATCCATAGACACGGATCGAAGGCGCGGACATTGCCAGATGGATCAATGACCAGCTTGGGTTTCGACCAGGTTCGGCCGTCGTCGCCGCTAGTAGTCAATATTATGTAGTTCTGGGGACCTTCGCCGGTTCCGCCGGCGT
>JAFGTN010000857.1 GCA_016934075.1 Pirellulales bacterium | reverse complement strand
TTTCAGATTACCCATATAATGCCGGCAGCAACCACTGGCTTGAAAATGGATTTTATTGGGGCGTTGTGACCGACGAGATATGTCCGCCCGGTCAAGCTTGCAATGAATGGTGGCATAACCACAGAAAACTAGGCATGGATGCCTGCGAACACACGAGCGACTCTTGGGGGTCGGAGATTACCCCTTTCTATATGGTGTATTCAAGGAAATCTTCTTACATAAAGGATGTATATGGAACTTCTTATGATAATAACGGGGATTTGAAATCCGACTACCTGGGTTCATGGGATCCTGTCAATAATCAATGGAATACCAATACCTGGAGTTGGAAAGTAGCACACACCTATAACGAGACGGACTACTATTGGACAGAGTTAGAAAAACTCGACGGCTATGTTTACATGCGGATTTATGATGCGGACATGAATTTGATTGAGGAGTCGGTGGGCCTCGATCAAGATCTGGTATTCAACATGGGACCAAGCGTCCCAGGTGGCGCTTCGCCGTTCGAGTATTTTTACCTTGGCGATCCCGACATCGACTGCAATGAAGGTACGGCCTATGTCGATGAGATTGTCTTTTTAGTTCAGGTTCCCGAGCCGACAAGCGTGCTGCTTTTAGTTTTCGGTCTTGTCGGTCTGGTTGGCTTGCGGCTTCGTAGGTGACGGGAATCGTCTTCGAAGGCGGGGACAATCTCCGCCGCTAACTTGTGTGGTTCGTGTGGTGAGTTTCACCGGATTTTTTTGGATTTGCTCTTGCCAGCGACCGATTATGGGGTATAAATTATAAGCATAGGAACTTTTTTGAAGATTTTCCAGATACTCCAAAGATAGAGAAAAGCATGAAAAGTTGGCAATTTACCTACTTTCGGTTCTATTTTGACCTGCCGGGTCGCGGGGCCGGAGGAGGTATGAACAGCTAACCTCAATCCGAGCGACAAAATCAACAAAGCCCCGAGGCCCGTAAGGTCCCCGGGGTTTTTTGTTGCCGTTTGTGGAGATTAACCAGGATTATTCATGAACAGTTTATTTTTCAGACCGAAGAAGGAAGGGATTTAACCAAAAATGATTGTCGTAATGAAACGTGGAGCCAGTCCTGAACAAATCCAGCACATGATCGAGCGTGTAGAAGGCTTGGGGCTGAAAGCACATCCGATTTATGGGACTGAGCGGACAGTGATCGCCGCCATTGGCGAGAAACGGGACGAACACCGCCAGTCGCTTGAAAGCGGCCCCGGAGTATCCGAGGTCGTACCCATTTTGGCGCCCTACAAGGTCGCCAGCCGCGAGGTGCGGCCCGAGTCGACGGTTGTTCGAGTCGGCAGCCTTGCGGTGGGCAACGGCATCGTGGGCATGATCGCCGGACCCTGTTCAGTGGAAAATTATGAACAGACGGTCGATACGGCCCGCGCGGTGAAGGAGGCGGGCGCCACGGCCCTGCGCGGTGGCGCTTTCAAGCCGCGGACCAGCCCGTATAGCTTCCAGGGACTCAAGGAAGAAGGTTTGAAGATTTTGGCGGCTGCGCGCGATGAAACCGGATTGGCGGTTGTTACCGAGGTGATTGCTACCGAAGACGTTGATCTCGTGGCGCGATATGCCGATGTTCTGCAGATCGGTGCCAGGAACATGCAGAATTATCGTTTATTAGAGGCGGCGGGCGGGTCCGGCAAACCGGTGCTTTTGAAACGCGGCCCTTCGGCCACCATGGACGAGTTGTTGCTGGCGGCCGAATACGTACTTAACGCGGGAAATCCCAACGTCATGCTTTGCGAACGCGGTATTCGCACATTCGAGAGTCATACGCGATTCACACTGCCGCTGGCGTCGATTCCTTATTTGCACGAGCGGACGCATTTACCGGTGGTTGTCGATCCCAGCCACGGCACTGGACACGCATCGCTGGTTGCGCCGATGGCCTCTGCCGCCATCGCCGCAGGCGCCGATGGGATCATTATGGAAGTTCATCCCGATCCGGAAGTGGCCATGAGCGACGGCTTCCAATCTCTGACATTCTACCAATTCAAAGAGACAATGGAGGTTTGCCGTCGAGTGGCCGAGGCTATGGGGCGTCGCATTGTGCCGAACGAGGGAGGCTGACGACGCTACGAGATAATCATGACTGGAGCAGCAGAGCTACTGATATACGGAAGTCGCGCCACCGCGCGCGGGTCGATTGCCGCGATGATTATGGTCTGCTGGTGTAGCCTGACCATTTCGTCGTTTGCCGGCGATGAAACAGCGACGAGCCGGGCCGGCTTCATAGAGACCGCCACCGTATGGCCCAACTATACCGGCGACGAACCGAGCTTCCGCATTCCTGCGCTGATCGTCTCGCCGGGTGGTGACTTGCTGGCCTTCGCCGAACGGCGGAATAAGCGACGCTGGGGCGACTGGGGCGACTTCGACGTCGTGATGAAGCGGAGCACCGACAACGGCCGCACCTGGAGTCCGACCCGAGTGCTGTATGACTATGGTACCGAGCCGTGTCTCGACATCACGCCGGTTGTCGATCGCGTCACCGATGAGATCCTGCTCTTGTTCCTGCGGGGCAAAGTCGAATATTGCCTGATGCGAAGTTCAGACGACGGTCACACCTGGTCAGAGCCGCGCTCGATCCATGCCGATGTTGTCCGCCCGGAATGGGACGCGATTGGGGTCGGCCGTGAGGCCAGACAGCGATACGGCGTCG
>JAFGTN010000856.1 GCA_016934075.1 Pirellulales bacterium | reverse complement strand
TCTCTGTGGCGTTTAGATATAATTTGCCGGCTGCGCCGCCAATTTATATCTAAGTGCCCTTGACTCGCAATTTTGCAAAAGTCCAGTCAAGAAAAGCGGCTTTTCCGGGATTTACGATCTTGAGGTATTGACGCGAGTGCGTTTTCAAGCTGCTTGCCGCCGTAGTGCTTGACACAGCCTTTGATGATCATCGACAATACGTTTGTTATTATAAACGAGCCGGGTTGATACACCGGCCGGTCGAAATCATATCATACGGGGAGTTAATCATGCAAAATACCACACGCCGAGAGTTCATCAATCTTTCGACTTCCGCCGGTGTAGCGGCCGGCGCAACTCTTTGGATGCCGGCGCTCGTCAGAGCAAAACAACAGGAACAAAAACGCATCAAGGTGGGTCAGATTGGCACCGCGCACGGCCATGCTCCGGGGAAAATGGGGGCCTTGAGAAAACTTAAGGAAGATTATGAGGTTGTTGGAATAGTTGAATCTGATGCCGCGCTGCGAAAGCAGGTAGAACGGGCACCGGCTTATCAAGGCTTGCCTTGGATGAGTGAAGCCGAGTTGCTTAACACGCCGGGCTTGAAGGCGGTGGCGGTGGAAACCGATGTGCCCGACCTGGTGCCGACCGCGCAACGCTGCGTGGAAGCCGGAATGCATTTGCACTTGGACAAACCGGCGGGCACTTCGTTAGATGCATTTCGGCGGTTGTTGGACGAGGCCAGACGTCGACGATTGACGGTGCAGATGGGCTACATGCTGCGTTACAATCCGGCCCTTCAATTCGCAAAACGGGCGATCGAGCAAGGCTGGTTGGGCAATGTCTTCGAGATTGACAGTGTTATGAGCAAGATGGTGGACTCGGCAGCACGAAAGAAGCTGGCCAGATTTTCCGGCGGGTCGATGTTCGAGTTGGGTTGCCACTTGATCGATACCACGATAATGCTGATGGGGCCTCCACGGCAAGTGACGCCATTCCTGAGCCGAACGCGGTCTCCGCAAGATACGCTAGCCGACAATACTCTGGCAATTCTAGAATATCCCAAGGCAACCGCCACCGTGCGCAGCGCGGTTATCGAAGTCGCGGGACAACGGCGTCGCCAGTTTGTAATCTGCGGCGATGAGGGCACTTTGGAAATCCGGCCCCTGGAGCCGGGCAAGACTGTGCAGTTGACATTAGCCCAAGCTCGCGGACCGTATAAAAAAGGTGCCCAGTCGGTAGCCTTACGGTCCGTTTCGGGGCGATACGACGATGAGTTGCGCGACCTTGCGAAAATCATCCGCGGAGAGAAAGAGGACGAGTTCGGCCCCGAGCACGACCTGGCCGTACACAAGGCCGTACTCATGGCGTCTGGAATGCCGTAAACTACAAAGCTTTATACTCGACCAGTACTGATCCGGGCATCTTGTCGATTTTCAATTCTAACGACTGCAATTCCGCGCCGCTCATCCGCCTAGAGTCCGACAGCTTGTAGTCCGTATATGATTTCACTTCGTAATTCAACTTCGGATCTATTCCATGCGGCCGGCATTTCATGGTCGATTCTGCGGCTTCGTGGCGGCGGAATGCCATGATCATACCGTCTTTTTCAACGGGCCGATGATATTGTGTAATGCACCAGTCTTTGGGATCCACGGTGACTTTGGTAAGTGTATAAAAGTCTCCCAAGAAATATTTTCGAATCCGTTTTAATTCCGCTATGGCTTGCTTCAACTGCTCGCGCGGGTAGCCTTCCGGTCGTACATCCTGGTTGAATGTAATGCCACCGCCACTAATGCCGCTACGAAAATGGTATGGCGATGATCCCGATGAACCGCCGGTCGTAAAGGGAATATATCGACTCAATCCGGCCGTGATCACCTGATTGCGTATGGCGGTACCGTTTAGATCGCCGGCATTTATCGGGTAAATTACGGCGTCCGTGCGCCATAAGGGTATCGAACGGGCACACATCTCAATTTCCAGCCTCGTCCCGCCGCCGGCACAGTTATCGATAAAAGTGCCGGGATTTTTTTGTATAATATCATCCAGCATCCGATACCATCCTTCGACATAGCGAATTTCGGCCATGCCCACCCGGTTCGGATCTTTCTTGTCCACTTCCTGCCATGAAGGCAAAGGATTGATGCAACAGTCGATCCGAAGACATCCCAATTTATATTCTTTGATAACCGCATCCAAGTATTTCGTCATGAATTCCCGTGCTTCTGGTAATCCCATGTTGAACAGTCCCAGACGGTCATGGAAGTGGGGATATTTGTTCCAGATCACCGTGTTCCACGCCACCCGCTCCGGTTCATACCAAACGATAAACTTTTTGTCCTGTTTGAGTACCGCATCAGCCAGCGGTTTCAAACCGTTGGGGAAGCGCACTGGGTCTGGGGTGACCTTGTCGACAGGAAAATCATAGTTCCCTTGCCCTGACGAGAATCCATTACGGGTAAAAAACGCATCCATCCAAAAATATTCGAATTCCAAATCCGCGATCGCATGCAAATGTTTCATGGCATTTGCTTCGGTTGTGTACTTGTTTATATGCTCTAGTTTGTGGGGATTGAAATTAGGGTCGTCCGAAAATAAATGTGTGCCCGCATAGGCAATTGGCGGATGAAAAAGTTTGCCATTTAATCGAGGTAGAATATGCGCGAACATCATGCGACGGAAAGAGTTGTACGCGTCGGCTTCCTTCCCATGCCAATAAAGCTGAATAATTCTGGGTGTTCGGATTGTTTCGCCGGGACGCAGTTTGAGGTGCATGTTCTCCATTCCTGCCTGAATCCGCACACCTTTGTTTTTTACATGCTCGACCACACCCAGCCATTGCCCTATCCAGCCGACGGCCGTAATCACTCCTCGCCCGCCCGATTCCACGTTGAAAATGGAGGAATGAGCCCAGGTAGCTTTGCCGCCCACGCCCTTGTACTCGACCCGTTTGCCTTCGGGCAAAGGCACGTCGACGGGCAACCAGCCGTTTATTACCCGGAAGATTTCACCGGAGTCGGGCGGGTAGCAACCATACAATGAATGCAGAACGGGGGCGTCTTTCGTATTGGCGGCGAGCGTAACATCGACGGCTCGGAATTTTTCCAGAATCGGGCTGTCGGTTTTGCCGTGGTTGGTAATGTGGATCATCCAATCCACGCCGGCGGTGTCCGTGTAGAGCGTGGCTACATCGCGGATTTCCAGCTTTGTCTCGGGATCCGTTAAAATTAAAGTGCGTCGAATTCGATTTTTATCCAAGTATGTTTGCACAACTCGACGCTGCCAACTACTGACCAATTCTGAAGAAGGTTTTCCACCGTAGACGAAAGAAAATGGTAAAGGACTGGTTGCGTCTTCCGCGAACGCTTTCTCGGCCCATCGATGATTGATGTCGATCGATGGATCTGGAACGGATGCAAAGGCGGGTTCACAGCACACCATGAGAAAAACGAGCTGTGATACTACACCGATAACTTTCAAGTGAGTTTTCATATCGTCTTGATCGAGTAAAGAAGCTTTTTCGGATATTGCCAATCCAGGTGACTCTGACTCAAAAAGAAGTACGCAAATATGAAGACATTCAAGCGCCGGCTCAGGCCGGAAACTATACTGCACGACATAAGAATGAGTTTAGCAAGAATCGTGACGAATGCAAGCGATTCCCACTCTCCAGAATTCTCAGTTCTTCCAGAAATTTGCTCTGAGGAGACGATGTTCGGCGACTTTCTGGCATCAGAAGGGCCAAATCTCCCGTTATCAACTGCGCAATTCGGTAGTTCTTATGCTTCCACGTTGTGTGAATGCTTGCCTTGAGACGATTCTTATAAACCTACCCGGCGTACCGGTCCGGCCGTGAAACCGGGATTTTGGCGTAAGGCGGCCGTGGTTGCTTGGGCGCTGTTGCGGCCGGGCATGACAACCCATCGTGGTGGGCTGGGGTTGCCCGACATTGGATAAAGTGTGACTTCCCATGCCGACGTCAATCCGCCTTGGATTGCTTGCATATTCAGGTTCATCGTAGCTATTTGCTGCATGTTCCGCTGGTTTTGCATGCTCGCGGCCGCCAATGCCTCCAAACGAAATGCGTGATCGTCGCGCCTCCGGTAGTCGTCGTAGACCGCCAGCCACTGCGCCCAACCCGGTTTGAGCAACTTGAGATCCTGTGTGGAAAACACGAAGAATGGAATGGCATACTCGTCTCCATTCTCCGACTCCAGAATCACCCCTTCAAGAGAAAACGTTCGGGGTTGGCCTCTCAGCCCCAAAAGCCACTTCTCCAAAGCCTGCTCGTTCGGAATCTTGATTTTATCGAAGTGTTCGATGACCTTGGGTAACAACTTCTGATACACTTCCGGCAGGTTGGAGAATCGACGATCGTTGACGTACATTCGTCCGCGCCGACGCTGGATGGTGACGTCACCATGGGCGTAGTCCACCAGCCTGCCCACTATTTTCAAACCGCTACGAGTTGTCCAGGTTTGCTTGGCCTTGATATTCTTATTGCTGATCGCTTCGGCTTCCTTGGATCGGAGATACTCTTGATCCTTATCGGACAGCTTTTCGAACTCGATTATTCCCAGCTCTTTGTCCCCACGCTGCAATACGACGTTCTCGTCATCGTACGCAAACAGCGTCGCTTCGATTTTGTACTTCCCTGACGCATCAGTCCATTCCCGCGCTTGTGTATCAGCAACGATGGAGAGGGTTATAAAAACTAAACTCAACATGCGAATGGCGTTATTCATAGAACTAACTCCCTATCGAAAAGTATTGTTACATATAATCATAAAGCGTTTAGATGATCATACAAGTCACGGCAACCGTAAAGAAGTGGGGAAGGCTTATTGACACTCCCGGCAATTTTTGGCTCACTTGATCATATCTATCCACCATGGGAGTGGTAATGCATGAGTCCATCTTATACATTAATATGAATGAAACCGTGGGTTGTCTCTGCGACACAGGGGCTTCGGGAGCGGCCCGAGGAGTTCGAATAATTTTAAGTTTGGATGAGTACGGGAGATTATAAATGTACCACACAACGAAGATCACAATCGTATTATTAGCGATACTTATAGCTTCCATGGCCAAGGGCGAGTGGAACGAGCACAAAGTGCGATTTCTGAACAAGGCAAACGACGAGGTTGCCGTCCCCGCCAAAATGCAGATCGTCACCGAGCCATGGAATCGGGTAGTGGCCGTTCCTTACATAGTCTACATGCCCGAGCAAGATCGCGTGCTGATGCTGGTCTCGTGCGATTACCCGCACCATGCCGAAGTGCTGTGGAGCGACGACCACGGTCGCACATGGTCGGCTCCCAGGCAGATACTCTTCGACGAGAACGGCAAAGGCATCGACAGCCTGGGCATGAGCCTTACATACCTGGGCAAGGGCAAAGTTTTGTGCTCAGACGACGTCAGTCGATGGAAGAGCGACGATTTTGGCGAGACGTGGAAAAAACTCTCCGCCGTGGGCAAGACCTGCGACGGGAAACCCTGGCACATGTGGGATCCGCTATGGGTGGACCGCGACTCGAAAACCGGCAACATCCTGCGTCTCATGGAGACGGGATACACGAAGCACAAGCTGCCCGGGGCCAAGAAAGGGTATTATCAAGGGTACATTCGTTTCAGTGAGGATCTCGGCAAGACCTGGTCAAAAAGCATCAAAGTGCCGCAGTGGAAAACCGTGGACGAGGTGGCACTGGTTCGCGCGGCCAACGGCGATCTGGTTGCGGCGGGCAGGACCGATATACCACCGTCGAAAGATGGCCAGTGGCTCGACCACTTCGAGGGGCTCAGCGTCTCGTTCTCCAAAGACGATGGCAAAACCTGGTCGAAAATCACGAAGCTCTTCGACTGGGGACGTCATCATCCGTCGATGGTGCTCATGCCCGACGGACGCATCGTTATGACCTATGTCGTGCGTAAGGGCTACCTCGACACGCCGGACGGTTTTCCGCAGTTCGGCATCGAAGCCGTCGTCAGCGCGGACAATGGGCGCAACTGGGACCTCGACCACAAGTACATCCTCCACACTTGGTCGGGTAGCCGCAAGGACAAGAACAAGTGGTGGCCCAGTTCGCAGGCCACCTCCACCTTGCTGTTG
>JAFGTN010000855.1 GCA_016934075.1 Pirellulales bacterium | reverse complement strand
TGCCGCCGGTAAAGCTGACCTGGTACGACGGTGGAAAGAAACCGCCTTTCCTGGTCCAGAAGAAGATTCCCGACTGGCCCGCGGCCGTGTTGTTTATCGGCGAAAAGGGCATGTTGCTCTCGGACTATTCTCGCAAGGTGCTCTTGCCTGCTGAAAAATTCGCCGATTTCAAGGCCCCCGATCCGACCATCCCCAAATCCATTGGCCACCAGCAGGAATGGTTGGCGGCCTGCAAGACGGGCGGCCCCACCACGTGCAACTTCGACTATTCCGGTACGCTCAGCGAGGCCGTTCTGTTGGGTGCCGTCTCCTTCCGCACCGGCAAGAAGCTGGATTGGGACGCCAAGAATCTCAAAGCCACCAACTGCCCCGAAGCCGATAAGTTTATTCATAAACAATATCGCGAGGGATGGGCGCTGTAATATTGCAGTGTGCGTCTTCGACGCACCAAAAGAAAGCGTTTTGAAAACACATTCTCAGTACAAATGGGGCCGCAAGCATCGTACTTGCGGCCCCGTACTGTTCTTGAATGTCAGTGTTTATCGAGCATAAGACCTCAACTTATTGTGACGGTACGTATCGCTCGTAACGATAGGTTAGTGTTTTATCCTGGCCGGGTTCGATTTCCACAGTCCACTCAATCGAACCGGCGCGTTCCAGAAGTTTCAGCTTGGCCGGATCGACCGACATGCAACCTTTGTCATCGGCGTCGATGGGTTTCCCGGGAATAGGATTGTCGATAACGATCCGTACCGCACGCTTCTCGTAATTCCGCAGCGTCAGCTTGCCTTCGAGCGTTACCAGGTCGAAATGCACGTTAGTGGACGGGCTGTGGGCCTTGAGCTTGCGTTCTATCTCACGCTCCGACTTGTGATGCGATATATTGATGGCGGCCGTGACGGGCAGGTCGCCGTTGCCGCCCTTGGGAGTGTACTTCAAGAGGTCTTCACTCAAAGGCCGCCCGTTGCTGATAGCCAGACAGGGGCCGGTCGTCAGTGGCGTGTCGGTCTGGTTGTGCAAAACCAGCGAATGCCGCATGGCGCTAGGCGGTGACCAGCGGTAGATGTGTGAATACTTTATCTTTTTCACAAACAGCGTAACGATCGCCTTTTCTCCGCGACGCAATGTGAGATCCTTTTTCGTATAGACCGTATAGTCGGTGGCCGCCGCGCCGCCGAGTTGCGGCAGGTTGCCCACCGCTTTTTTCAGGGTGTCGTCGGGCTGAGATATCTCCCGGTTGACCACGCCCTCTGGCTTGATTTGAACATAATTGTTGCCGACCAAGGCAGCGCGGTTCATCATCTGCTGCGTCATGGCCGCTTTGGGAGCCATGGATGAGCCGATTGCTCGTATTACTTGGCCTACGGCGATGGGAGCCATGTATTCAGTATGCACGAAGTGCGGCACGCCCACCACCAGATGCACGTCGGTGTGCACCAGATCCTCGGCCTCGTTGACTACCGTTCCCCGCAATGTCAATTCGGCCGTTTCCTCATCGATTACCTTGAGCGTGTATTCCGGAATCCAGGTAATACCCTTGCGCAAATAGGCCATGCCCAATCGCGCCTTATCGCCGGATTTTTTGTCTTCCGAAACCGTATGTATTCGTAGCGGTAACTCCAGAATCTGTATCTTGCGGATGCCATCGACGGGCACGGCAAAGCTGTTGGTGCCGCTGTCGAGCACGGCGAATTTCGGGCCCACGGATACTAATTTTCCAGCCGCGTTGCGATCTTCGCCTTTGTGCTTGTAGTGCAATTGAACCTTAAGGTTCAACGAGGCGTTAAGCCGCTTGCGCTTGGTTTCCACATCGTCGGCCGCGTCTCGCCCGTCAAATTCGACCACTTCGCCCGATCCGCTGCCTACGATATCGACGATCTGATTTTCGTCGTGGCTGTAGATCGCCAACGTGCCGAATGCCGCCGGGGGTATTTGCTTCGCCACGCACCAGCCGTCGCGCAAACGGACGTCTCCCCGGCGCATGAAGAATCCCAACCCGTTCTTGAAAACGGCTACAGAATGTGTTCGCGGTTTCCATAAATGCGGATTATTGTCGCCAGTGTCGTCGTTCGACGCTGCCCATGCCGCACCCGCTGATACGATCAATCCCAGTAGCAAAATACAATTCACGCTTGCTCTGATTTTTCTCATCTTCTCGTCTCCTTGATAAACAAGTAGAAGCGGTTTCATAACTCCCAAAAGGTCTCTCTTTTCAAGCTTTTTGATCCCAAAAGCAGTTATGAAGCTGGTTATAAAAACTCGCGGCCGACCGGCGGCCCTCAACCGAGTTTCAGTTTAGCCGAGAATTCGGGCTTGGCTTGTAACGTGTTTGTAACTGCTTTGACGGTTACATAATCCCCAGGCCTGGCGTTTCGAATCTAAACTTCTGGAGCATCTACCCATCGCTGCCGGCTACGGACCGGATAAGCCCGAGCAGCAAAAACTTTCAGCGACGGTATTCGGCCGTTGGAAGTCCATGTCTACTCGACCTCGCGACGATTCAAGCCGTGAAACCATTTTGGCTCTGAATAATCCAGTCTAACCAAATACCTGTTCGGTCTTCAGGGTGTCACTGCTCATCAATGCGGCTCACTTTGCATAGATATCGGGCAATTATGAGCAGGTCTCGGCATGAGACGAAATCACTCTAATTACACGCAAGCTATTAGGAGTAAACATGTTACAAAAATGTCGCGCGCCGCTTGCTCATTTTATTGGCACCCGGTTTGCAAAATAACTGTGAACCGTTAGAAACGGAAAGACGATACTTCCTTTTTTCGATTGTCTTGCCCCAGGCAGGTGCCAGGGCAAGTGCCTTAACAGGCATCGATCGAGGAGCGCCGATTGTGTTTTCGGCAAATACAACCCTTTTAACAAAGTTTCCTTCAATCCCCCAAAAAGGTCCTTAAAGTGACACCAAAAAAAGTACTTGCTCTCTGCCGCGAAAAAGACGTTAAAGCCATCGATATGCGTTTCATGGACTTCCCGGGTCTGTGGCAGCACTTCACCATCCCGGCCGGTGCGTTGGACGAATCGGTTTTTGAAGATGGTCTCGGTTTCGACGGTTCCAGCATCCGCGGCTGGAAGGCGATCAACGAAAGCGACATGCTCGTCGTTCCCCAGGCCGACACGGCCGTGCTCGATCCCTTCACCGAGTTGCCGACCCTCTCGATGATCTGCAACATTCAGGATCCCATCACCCGCGAAGACTACACTCGCGACCCGCGCAACGTTGCCCGCAAGGCGGTGAACTATCTAAAGAGCACAGGGATCGGCGACACTTGCTTCATCGGTCCCGAGGCCGAATTCTTCGTCTTCGACGACGTCCGATTCGAGCAGAACGCCCATTCGGGATTCTACTACATCGACAGCATCGAAGGCCAGTGGAACCGCGGCCGCAAGGAAGATCCCAACCTGGGCTACAAGCTTCGCTACAAGGAAGGCTACTTCCCCGTCCCGCCGGCCGACCAGATGATGAATCTCCGTAACGAGATGATGCAGACCATGATCGACTGCGGCCTGGACGTCGAATGCCAGCACCATGAGGTGGGAACCGCCGGTCAAGCCGAAATCGACCTCAAGTTCGATACACTGGTTTCCATGGCCGACAGGATGATGCTCTACAAGTATATCGTCAAGAACGTGGCCGCGCGGCACAACAAGACCGTGACCTTCATGCCCAAGCCGATCTTCGGCGATAATGGTTCGGGAATGCACACGCATATCTCGATCTGGAATGGTGAAGATCCCATCTTCGCCGGCAGCGGATATGCCGGTTTGAGCGACATCGCCATGTATGCCATCGGCGGTATCCTCAAACACGCCCCGGCCATCTTGGCCTTCTCGAATCCCACGACCAACAGCTATAAGCGACTGGTACCCGGCTTCGAGGCCCCGGTCAACCTGGCCTACTCGCAGCGCAACCGCTCGGCCGCCGTGCGAATCCCCATGTATTCGTCCAGTCCCAAGGCCAAGCGGCTCGAGTTCCGTTGTCCCGATCCCAGTTGCAATCCCTACCTGTCGTTCTCGGCCATACTCATGGCCGCCATCGACGGTATCCAAAACAAGATCGAGCCTGGCGATCCGCTCGACAAGGACATCTACGATCTTTCGCCGGAAGAACTGGCCGACGTACCCAAAACCCCGGGCTCGCTCGAAGGCGCCCTGGAGGCCATGAGAGCCGACCACGACTTCCTCCTGCGTGGCGATGTCTTCACGCCCGACGTGATCGATACCTGGATCTGGTACAAGACCGAAAACGAAGTAGATGCCCTGCGCCTGCGTCCGCATCCGCACGAATTCTGCATGTACTACGATATTTAAGCGAACCTTCGCCGTGATAGCGGAGTCGTATTCATACGGCCTCCGCCAAACATTCCAGCCCGACCACCCGTTCTCAAGGGTGGCCGGGCTTTTCTGCGTATAATCATGGGTCGGATCACGATCCGGAAAAGTTTGTAGTTTCGCCTTTAGGCGGCAAACGCCTTGCCAAAACGGTTCAGAACACCATATTCCGCCTCAAGGCAGGATTACAAACGGAACTTTCGTAAGCGGAAATCTCCAAAGAGACGAGATTATGCTCGAGAACAACCTCACACTACTAGAACCGTGCGAATCGCTGTTGGGAGAATTGGACGAATTCTTCACGGAATTTGGCGACAATCCCCGCGATATCGACGGTCTGGGATGGGTGCCGGACGTGGAACTCGGTCAAATAGTCCAACGTCTTCGAGACTGGTCCCGGGGGATCGACTTGCCCGAGGGTTTCGTGCCCAGCAACACCTACTGGCTGGTCCGCGACAACTCAACCATTCTCGGAACATTGAGCCTGCGGCACCGACTCAACGAGAATTTACGTAAGATCGGCGGGCACATCGGCTACGCAATCCGCCCGTCCCAGCGCAACAAAGGCTACGCCACTCGCATGCTGGAGATGGCACTGCCAAAGGCCCGCGAGTTGGGGCTGAGCCGGGTGCTGGTTACCTGCAACACGGAAAATCGAGCATCGGCCCGTGTGATCGAAAAGAACGGTGGCGTGTTGGAAGGTGAAAAACCGATCGTCCACGAGGGAAAATCACTGATTCTCCGCTATTATTGGACCAAGTTGTGAACAATTATTGCTCAAAATGGAACAAAAAATCAGGCCCATTAGTAGACGACATACACCCAGTCGGGTGGTGGAGGCATTAAACAGCCTCCCGTCCAGGCGTGGACTAAGTTACAATAACGAACTTTACTCAGCCGGTAGCCCCGGTTCTTGAACCGTGGGTTGCGAAGCGACAAGAGGCTAGGGGGGAATAACGGCCGTTTCCGCAGACCTCCCGTGACTCCGTCACACCGGTTCAAGAACCGGTGCTACCCAATAATATCTGCAAACACACAAACCCGGACATAAACCTCATGACGCAACGACAGATTCTCGTTACCAGTGCTTTGCCGTACGCCAATGGGCATATCCATATTGGTCATCTGGTGGAATACCTGCAGACCGATATTTGGGTACGCTTTCAGAAGTTGCGTGGCCACCGCTGCATTTATATCTGTGCCGACGACACCCATGGCACGGCTATTATGATCAGTGCCCGCGGACAAGGGATTTCCGAGGAGACGCTGATTGCAGAAATGCAAAAAGAGCACATCAAGGATTTTGCCGGGTTCGGGATCGAGTTCGACAACTACGGCAGCACCAATAGCGAGGAGAATCGCGAGTATTGTGCCGAGATCTGGTCGGCGTTGCGCAAGGCCGGACTGGTACACAACAAGGAAGTCACGCAACTCTACGACACCGAGGCCGGCACGTTCCTGGCCGACCGGTTCGTAAAGGGTACGTGTCCCAAATGCGGCAAGGAGGACCAGTATGGCGATAGCTGCGATTGCGGGGCCACATACAGCCCCACCGACCTGATCGACCCGGTCAGCACGCTCTCCGG
>JAFGTN010000854.1 GCA_016934075.1 Pirellulales bacterium | reverse complement strand
TGAGGGCACCCTCACGGGGCAGGCCCTTGACCGTCTCAAATCTGCGCAGTGCAAACCTCAGCATCCGATACGACTCAAAAGGATTGCAGAAGCCGAGGTCGATGGGCGTATAGATGCTGGAGAGGTCGGGGGATTCGTGCAGGAGCTTCAAACCGAGACTGTCCCGGTATTCGCCATAGACACCGGTATGCTCCGACCAGAGGCGCGATTTCATTGCGGCGGCAATTTCGTCGGCGCGTCTTCTGAACACGACCGGATCCCTGCCAAGTCGTACGGCGATCTCGGCCATCGTCTTGTTCGCGCGCCAGTAGTAGGTCGAGGCGATCGTGCCACCGCCGCCGTTGCACCACTTGTAGTCCGTGTTCCAGGCATTAAGGAAGTTCTCGTACAGGCCGTCGGGCGTCTTCATGTACTTCTCACCCCACGCAAGATGGCTGGCAATGGCGTCGAACCCGCCTTTGCGCAGCGGGTCCAGGTTGCCGGTCCACTCGTAGTCATAGAGCGCTTGGTCCACGAATACCTCGCCCGTGTTGTAGATTTGGTCGGATTCCAGCATAGCCGGGATGCGCCCCTTTTCATCCTGCCGGCTTAAGAAGGCCCGCACGTGCGACTGCACACGGTTGTGCCAGCCGGCTGTGGTCGCCCCGTAAGTGACGCGCCACCCCGCAAAGCTATCGTGCCAGGCGATCGCGCCGTGGCGGAACGTCGGCTCGTTCCAAGCCGCATTGAGAGCCAGCAATGCGCCGGGCAGGGCCGCGTCGAGGTACGAATCCGGCGTGTCGATCTCGATCGCCGTCGCCAGCTTGCGATTCATTTCCACCTCTTCGGCAAAAACCTTTGCCGGATCCACGCGATACGCCCGGACGCCCTTGGATGTGGGCTGGTCGGTGGTCAGAATGAAGTACAGTTCCCCATTCTTCGGCCACTCTGCCCAAAGCGCTGCGACTGCGTCCTTCGCAGCCGGCGCGCCAAGCAAAGCCTTCGGGCCGTTGCCAACTGCGTTTGGATCCGCGGCCGTGAAGTTCAGCGGCACCGAGCCCGTGGCAAAAACGGTGGCACCCTTTTCTGAGAGTATCAAGGTGTTGTCGGCGAAAGCCGGCCTGATCCCGCGGCATTCCCGCGGATTGAAGGCCGCCGCCCTCGGGTTCCGATCGTAATTGTCGGAGCCCCTGCCTCCGATAGCGAGAACCAGCGGGCCGGTCGACTTGCGGTGGCACCTGACACGTATGAGCAGCCCCTCGAACCCTATGGCCCGCACGGCATCAATCTCGACACCGGCGCCTTCCTCGCCCAAGTCATAGTGCTGGAGCCCCATGTCGTAGCGTGCCAGAACCGGAGTGATCATGTCCAGCCACGGGCCATCAGCGAACCCGAGCTTGAGATTAGCCAACTTCTGCATGCGCTTCGTCGCGGAGATCCGCATCAGCATGAATTCCGGCCTGTCGCCGGCCAATGCAATCAAGCGGTGCCCCCGTTCTACCGAACTGTACAGCGGCCGATTGAGTCGCCGCTTCCCATTGCGAATCTCAATTCCGCTCTGGACAGGGTGATACATGTATCCCTCTGTCGCATTGCTTTCTTCTGCCGTTGCCACAATCGCACTTCCGAAGGCAAGCAGCCCCGCCAAAACCCATACCTGCAATTCGATCGTGTTCATTTGTGTATTTTCCCTGCCGGCGTATCAATAAAGTGCCTGACCCCATATCACCACGTTATATTTCCTCTGGGGTTATAATCCAAGTTTTGTACGTGCGTACTCGATACTTCGATACACCCCCTCATCCTCATAACGAAGATTTTCTTCAACGCTTTTGGAAGGATTCGCGCGCACGGCACTTTCAATCGAAAGCACTTCAACGGGCCCATTGTTTTTGAGGATACGAACAATTTCCGGAGCATCAACTATGCCGTCTCCAAGCGGGACTCCTTCATATCTAAGACCATAGTCCGTGTGGACTATTTTAAAATCACGAAGATGCGTCTGAATCGTATAAGGGGCCACCACTTTTGCTGCTTCTACGGGGTCCTCATAACTTGATGGGGGATTGCCGGAATCAAAGCAGATGCCGAGGTATTTGCTCTTGATATTCCCAACGAGCTCGGCAATTTGCCAGGCTGCGTAATCAGAGTGGTTTTCAATCGCAAGCGGTACTTTGAAATGTTCAGCGATAGCCGCGGCCTCTTCCAGTTTCTTCATTAAAGAAGGTTTCTCTTTGTCGTAACGTTTCCAGGCCAGGGGGTCAAATATCAAAAAAGCACGAAGGCTTCGGGCCCCCATTCGCACAGCAATCTCCATTCGTTTCGTTAAACTTTTCTTGTTCCATGTTCCCATGGCAAGTTCGAGATAGACACCTTCCCTGTCTATAAATGACTTGACGACGGCTTCATCGAGTTCCGAGTATCCAATTTGTACGCCGTCAAGATGAAGATCCTTTACCTTGTCCAAAATCCACGCGATGGTTTCCGCTTTACTAATTCCTTTTTTAACGCGGTCAGTAATCATCAGATGGTAACTGTAACTCGCGAGTCCTATTTTGGATTTATTAGACTCTCTTTTTTCTTTCGGTTTATCATTTGCCAAGGCTGTCGAACCATACCCGGCCAAAGTACCTAAACCCAATATTCCAGAAGCTTTGATGAATTCCCTGCGCGTACCAGCCATTACTGTACTCCTGCGTTGAAAATTAGAGCCTTTCCCTGATCGCATATATTCTACCATGAGCGACTGGTGAAACAAGGGAGCAAGAGCGGCTTGGAAAACACTGGCTGGAAGACAGCTTGTGGCGCCAAACGTGTGCCTTCTAGTCTGATTTTGTTTTCGTCAACGCGGACGCCAGAAGGCCGGTTGGCACTGCAACGATGCCAAGCCCCAGCATCAAGATGAATCCTGTGAATATTCTCCCTCCTAACGTAATGGGAAGGGCATCACCGTATCCTACCGTTGTAAGCGTGATTATCGCCCACCACATACAATGGAAAACCGACCCGAAATCATCAGGCTGCACTTCGCCCTCAAAGTAGTAAATTCCGACAGATGAAATGAAAAGTACCATGGCTGTAGCTATAAAGAACAAAACCATCTCCTCCCTAATCTCCACAAAGGCGGCCCGGAAACGGTTTATGGCTTGTGTATACCGCACGATTTTGAAAATGCGAAATACGCGAAAAAGGCGAAGTACACGAACGGTTCTGAGGTCGACTCCAGTCGAAATGTAAAAAGGCAAGATGGCCACAAGGTCTATCATTCCATAAAAACTAAAGATGAACCGCAGTCGGTTCTCAGAAACAAGAATCCGTAAGCCATATTCAATCGTGAACAGGGCGACCGTAACAACTTCGACAACATAAAGCCAGTATCGGGTTTCGTTGGTGATATCGGGGAGAGTTTCAACACAGAAGCTGACAAGTGAAATCAAAATCAGCACCTGTATAAAGATGTCAAAAGCCTTTCCGGCCGGGGTGTCAGCATTCTCGATTATGGTTTTGAGGCTCATTGTAAACTCCGTAGGCAAACAATAAGGAAATGTGAAGTGTAACCATGCAATCGAGCAGTGGCAAGCTAGCGTGCCAGTTTACGGGGATTGGACTGATAAAATCCACAAAGAGACTGGTATAGGGAGTTGATTTACCTGCCGGGATATGCCAAGGTGATGGGATAGTTATATCATTGGTCAAATGGGCTTAATCACGGGGGTGTGGCTATGCTTCGAAAATGGGCAGCTTGCATATCTGGAAAAGGGCAATGGCAGCATAGCCAAAGGTCCTGTCAGATCCACACACAGGCAAGACGTTTTGGATGGATTATTATAGTCTGGACAAAGTGTTAGACCGAATGTGAAATATGGAGCCAACTTACAGTAGATAATACTGAAAGGAACCACACAATGAATAAAGGTGGTTTTTCGTGGAAGCGCGCAACAGGAGTCACGCGAGCAAAATCTAAAATCTCCAGAGCAACCGGAATTCCACTGACCAAGAGTGGGCGGCAGCGTAAGGTTGGAAAGATGGTGACTGGAGACGGATGCCTTGTCCTGATCCTGGCTGTTGGAGCTTTACCAATCGCAATTGGCATAGTGTTCAGACTGATCGTCTGAATATACCACCAGCGGCCAACAAGGCACTACAAATTACTACCGTTATAATAACCGAGTATCTGAGGCTTAAGCTAATCGAAAAGAACCAGGAACGATGACCATTACCAACGAAAATACGCTGTCTCCGAATGAAACAAACGAAGAACTTATTGCAAGACATCTTATGTTGATAGAGGAAAAAGTCTACAAACTTCGAGAGGCCAGGGAAATCGCAAAGAAGAGCTATGCAAGCATATTACCACAATACTTGATGAATCATTGTAAAATGTCGTATTTCTTGATAGCTCAATTCGTCCGGGATAAAGTTGCTCCATTCCTGGGCTGGCGATGGGCCGTTGTTCTGATCGGTGCGATTGTTGTGGGAGCATTGTGCTTCATGCTATCCCTATCGTGGACAGCTGGTCTAAGTGGAATAGTATTCGGGGCAACAATGTTTGGAGTGATCGTCAGTCTTCCTTCTGATTCGAATTTGGTTACGTCCATTAATACTCTGAAAAGTACGCTTACAGACTTGAGACTCCGCCGAAAGGAAGGGCGTGACAGCATTTCACGGATAGGAGAAGAATTAGATATTGCAAATCAGCGCCAACTTCAAATCACTAACCAGTTGGAACAGCTTCGTCAGTCACGTCAGTATCGTCTCAAAAAGCTTGCAACGCAAAACTGGAAGGCTATGAGGGGAGAAGACTTGGAAAAGTTTCTTGAAGAAGTTTTTTCTGAACAGCAATACTCGGTTCAAAGAATTGGAGGAGCAGGCGATCAAGGAGTAGATCTCATTATAGCAAAGTACGGAAAGCGAATCGCATTGCAGGTCAAGGGATACCACAATAGTGTGTCGAATACAGCTATCCAAGAGGCATTTACTGGCATGGCCTTTTACAAGTGCGATGCATGCGCAGTCATCACAAATAGTCGCTTCACTTCAGGGGGGAGGAATGCTGCTGACAACGTCGGTTGTGTCCTTATAGACGAAAATACTCTTCCGCTGATGATTACAGAGAAGATTGATTTGTGGCAAGAAATTTCAGCCAAAAGAGCATAAGAGTTTCGCGTGTGGAGACGGGGCAAAACTATTTTATTTTGACAGTAGTGCAGTAAGGTGCGTGCTTGCACGCTCCGAGAGAAAAGGTGTGTAGAGGCCCGTTCTGAAAAAGCGGTTGAAACAGTCAGTCCAAAGTCTCCATTCTCCGGCGGTGCGTGCAAGCATACACCTTACACCTACTTCCATTAATCAATACACCTTTATTGTTGGCGTGAGTTTTCTTTGCGGTATTGGCCGGGGGTGATGCCTATTTGTGCTTTGAAGGCGACGCCGAGATATTCTTGGTGGCGAAAACCGGTCGCCCGAGCGATTTGGCCTAGGGGCATTTTGGTTTCAGCGAGAAGCTCGCGGACTCGTTCCATGCGAACGCGCATGATCTCGTCGTGGACGGAACGGTCTAGAACCTTGCGAAACCGGCGTTTCAGGGTGCTGTAGGACAGAGCTACATGCGCGGCGACCTCTTCGACGCGGATATCGCCGCAAGCATTTTCACGGATAAACCGGACCGCTTCCGCCATATCGCGGTCCGTGATCGTTTGTATGTCCGTCGACCGTCGCGGCACGATGCTTGGAACTCCGACGACCAGATCATTTGACGGCTGTTTTTTCAAAGAAGGCTTTTTCGACTGCATAAGCCGGTCGAGCAACTCGGCAGCGTAAAATCCGACACGATCATGCCGTGGAACGATGCTGGAAAGCATGGGATCGGAAATCTCACATATTGCTTCGTCATTGTCCACGCCGATGACGGCCACTTCCTCGGGCACCAACGCTCCCACATGACGACATGCCGCTAAAACCTTTTGCCCGATCCAATCGTTGACGGCCATGATCCCCACCGGTTTGGGCAGACCGGCTATCCACTGGGCTAAACGCTCGCGTTCCACCTCGGAATACCACGCCTTGCCGTAAAAAGACGGCAGACAACGAACGTGGCAAGCATAGCCCGAGCGAGCAATACTGGCTTTAAAAGCATCTTGCCGCTGCCTGGACCAACCGTGTCCACGAATGCCGCAAAAACCAAAGCACTGAAAGCCATGCTCCAAGAGGTGTGTCGCCGCCAGCTCGGCGATGGCGAGGTTATTGACTTGGACCGAAGGAATCCCCGTGTCCGGCACATCGCCCAAGATGTCGACGACCGGCAGCTTCATTTTTGCGAACCGCCGCGCCAACCTCCGGTTTCTTACTCGGGCGATGATACCGTCGCCATGCCAATTTTCCAACCAGGCAGGCAAGGTGTTTTGGATATGCCCCGGCTCATAGTAAACCGACCAATATCCCGTTTGACGGATATACTCGGCAATCCCCCGCAACATTTGCCGGCCGACGGTAAGCGAGCTTTCCACCACCAATGCAACTCGACGCTGCGCGGAAGCGGCCGTATTTTTTCTCGATGGCATTTGACCGGATTTCTCCAAAGATAGACCAGAAACTTCATTGATTGTAATTGGCCGACTTGCTAAAGTCAATCTGTACAGGATTTTTATTTTTATCGGTTAAAAAACTACAATGCGATTCAACAACAAAACAGTCTTGGTAACCGGCTCCAGCCGAAACACGGGCTTCGGTATTGCCGATAGTTTTGCCAAAGAAGGGGCCACCGTTTTCATTCACGGTAGTACCGCTGAACATGTGCATAACGCGGCCAATGAATTGCGCTCACGCGGATATGGACGAATTATCGAAGCGCCCGCCGACTTGAGTAATTCCGATTCGATCCAGGCTCTCTTCGCTCATATCCGCAACACAACCGAACGGCTTGACATACTGGTTAACAATGCGGTATTACAAGGATGCGGTTATTCATTTCAAGACACGCCGCTGGAACTTTTCGAGCAAACGGTTCGAGTGAATTTGATCGGCTTGTTCCATGTTGCTCGCGAGGCGGCCCGAATGATGCTCGAGCAGAAGCAAGGAACGATCATTAACATCAGTTCGAACGTATCGACTCGGGCCATCCACAACCGGAGTGCTTATTGTGCAAGCAAGGGAGGGGTGGATTCTTTGACGCAGGCAATGGCCGTCGACTTGGGCACCCATGGGATTCGTGTCAATGCCGTAGCGCCAGGCTATATCTACACGGAGCGTTGGGAGGACCTGCCGGAGAAAACAATCCGCCGCCGTCACACAAACATACCGTTGGGCAAAGAGGCCTCGGCAAAGAATGTTGCAGCGGCGGTTCTTTTTTTGGCCTCGGAAGAAGCGGCCAATATTCACGGAGCTCGCCTGGTCGTGGACGGCGGATGTTCGGCTCAGCACATGCCCCATGATGTTGATGAGTAAAAGATGCAAAAGAATCCAATCATTCCGGAAGCGACGAATCAATCGAACGCGTCGGCCGACCCGTCTGCTCCCAACCAATTTTACCGATGGGAGCTGCTGGGTTTTCTGGTTCTTGCATTTTTCTTTCACCAGGGCGATCGAGCGATTTTTGGCGTCGTGCTGCCCGCTATCAAGAGCGATTTGCAACTGACCGACGCACAGCTAGGGCTGGTCGGATCGGTGCTGTTCTTTGCATTGGCGGTACTCATGCCCTTGACCGGATATTTCGGCGACAACTGGAGCCGGAAGTGGATCATCACGATCAGCGTCACTTTTTGGAGCCTGGCAACCATGTTGACGGGCCTTGCCCGAGGGCTGACCGGTTTGATCTTGTTCCGGAGCGTGGCAACCGCCGGTGGCGAGTCATTCTATGCACCGGCTGCCTATTCGCTCTTGGCTCAGTTTCATAAAAAAACGCGGTCTTTAGCATTGTCTATCCACCAATGCGCACTCTATGTGGGAGTTATGGTAAGCGGTTTTTTGGGCGGCTACATTGCCGAGCAATGGGGCTGGCGAGCCACGTTCTATATTTTTGGTGGATGTGGTGTCCTTCTCGGTATCATACTTGCGTTTCGGCTGAAAAATTCACCGCGTGATTTGCCAACCCAGCTCGGTAGCTCCGATCAAAAAGTAACTCTCCTTGAAGCGTTTACCGCTCTATTTCGCACCCCAACGGCCCTTTTTCTGACGACCGGATTCACGGCGATCGTTTTTGTCAACAACGCTTATGTCGTCTGGGCTCCCAGTTTCGTCCAGGAGAAATTCAATCTTTCTCTAACGGCCGCGGGTGGTGGGGCCATGCTCTACCATCATTTGGCGGCACTCGTCGGTGTTCTGATCGGTGGAAAAATTTCTGACACCATGATCCTCTCGCGACGCCAATTCCGCTTGGAATTACAGGCGGCGGCCATGCTGATCGGCGTTCCGACCATTGTATGGATGGGGCTTACTGACAGCCTGATGTCCACGTGGATTGCCATGGCGTGCATGGGCCTGTGCCGTGGAATGTACGAATCGAACACGCAGGCATCCCTTTTCGATGTGATCGCGCCTCGGTATCGGGCTTCCGCAATTGCGATGATGACGATGGTTGCTTTTTTGTTCGGCTCGACATCACCATGGCTGCTGGGATGCTGTTGTGAATGGTTCCCCGACGGCTCTGGGTTATCCTACGGTTTTGCTTCGCTTTCCTTGGTATATCTGATTGGCGGGCTCGCGGTGCTGATTGGTTTGAAAACCACGTTCCGACACGATTTAAAAGAAGATATTTTGAAAACTTCCGATTCACAATGAAAATAACTGCAATCCATACATTTATCTGTCATGCGTATCGTACCAATTGGGTATTCGTCAAGGTTCTTACAGACGTACCGGGCCTCTACGGAGTGGGGGAAGCAACGCTCGAATATCGCGAGTTGACGGTCGCTCAGGCATGCCAGGAACTGGAACGGGATCTAAAAGGAAAAGATCCTCGTGACATCGAGGCAATTTGGCATGACAGCTATCGTGATGCGTATTTTCGGGGGGGACCGGTATTGATGAGCGCAATCTCGGCGATCGATATGGCCCTCTGGGATATTTTGGGAAAGGAACAAGGGTTGCCGGTTTACCGGTTGCTCGGCGGTCCGGTCCGCGATTGCGTGTCCTGTTATGTAAACGGTTGGTTTGTCGGATCGAAAACGCCCGACGATTTTGCAAAGTGTGCAGCCCGGACAGTGGATGAAGGTTTTACGGCGCTCAAATGGGACCCGTTCGGTGCAGCCTATCGGACACTCACCCCCGGTGCGTTCCGAGAAGCAATCGAGTGCGTTCAAAAAGTTTTCGAAGCGACTAATGGTCGTGCCAATCTGCTGATCGAAGGACATGGGCGGTTCGATTTCCCGACGGCGTTGCGGATCGCCAATGCACTGGAAGATTTTGATGTACTTTGGTTCGAGGAACCGCTCATTCCGGATAGCATTGAAGCACTGGCGGAATTGAAATCTCGAACGAAAGTCCCTATCGCCTGCGGTGAGCGGCTCTACAATCGTTGGCAATTCAGTCGCTTGTTCGAGTTGCACGCAGCCGACTTTATTCAACCCGACATCTCTCATGCGGGCGGCATTTCGGAATTGAAAAAGATTGCCGCCATGGCGGAAACATACTACATACCGATTTGCCCTCACAACCCGAGCGGTCCGGTAGCCAATGCAGCCACGCTCCAACTGGCGGCGAATCTCCCCAATTTCTATCTTCTCGAAACGATGCAAAGCGATGTCCCCTGGCGCCGAGAGATTTGCACGGAAGACGTACGTATCACGTCGGGCATGATGCAGATCCCCACTCTTCCCGGGCTGGGGGTCGATATCCACGAAGAGGAAATCGCAAAACACCCCTACAAACCAACCTCACTGCGTCACTATCGAGGCACCCTGGTCGATATTCGCCCCGATAACGCTCGCCCGTATTATTGATACTGATATTTTCCTGTTGTTTCAAAGAGAGGTAAAAATGAAAAAGACAACTAGTTTTTCGGCAATCGGTCTTTTATTGATTGCGGCCACGTTCTCGCAAGGCGCGGGTAATAATGGGATATTTAATATCACCGATTTTGGCGCGGTGCCGGACGGCAAGACGGATAACACAGCAGCTATCCAAAAGGCAATTGACACCTGTGCAAAGGCGGGCGGCGGCACGGTGCGAGTGGCAGGTGGCGCGTTCATGACCTACACCCTGTATCTTCGCTCCAATATCCGGCTCGAAATTGAAGCGGGCGCTTCATTGGATGGAGGCCCCGACCCAGCACTCTATCCGGAGTTCAAACCGTGTCCCCAATGGCGCGTCGAATTTAGTCTTCGACGAAACAAGCGGGCAATGTTTTACGGAGTCGGTTTGAATAATATTACGATCTGCGGCCGCGGTACGATCAACGGCCACGCGGAACTCTTCCACGAATGTCTTGAGAATTCCCAGCATCGGAAATACTGGAAACGGAAAGACGACCAATTGATCACCGGGCGTAACCTTTTTTTGATAGGATGCCAAGACGTCACCTTGGAGGGTTACACCATTCTCAATCCGACGGGATGGAGCATGTGGCTGCTGGATTGCGATCGGGTGAACATACATAAACTCAAGATCAATGTGGAACAGCCGTATCCAAACGGTGACGGAATCCACCTCGGTTCCTGCCGCGATGTTACCGTGAGCGACTGTATCGTCAACAGTAGTGACGATGCCTTTATCTTGCGCGCGTATCAGCATCAGCTAAACGAACCAAAATCTTGTGAACGAGTAGTCGTCACGAATTGCGTTCTGAAAAGCACCTGCGCCGCCGTCCGCATCGGTTGGACCCATGACGGTGAAATTAAGAATTGCCGATTCAGCAATTTGATAATGAAAGCGACGGCGGGCATTACCATACGCCTCTCTTCGCCAAAGGACGTACCAAAAGATCCGCCACAAGGACCCGGTGTACCACCATTGCCGGAAGGAGATGCCCTACGACCGTTTGGTGTTGAAAACGTACATTTCAGCAACATCAACCTGGAGTGTCCGGTACTGCCCATCAATATTTCGTTGGCTCCGGATTCCAAGATCAGTCGCATTCACAACATCACTTTCAAGGACATGGTGATCCGTTCGCGTAGATATCCAACTTTTTCACTGCGGAAAGTGGGTGATGTCAGTGACATTCTGCTAAGTAACATACGTTTCGAGATGCTGCCCGGCAACAATCACAGCTTCGACATCAGCGGAGTAAATGGCCTGACATTGGACAACGTGACCTTTGTGAATGTAAAAGAAAAAAAGCAGAGTAAATGATCCAATAATGATTCTTCACGGAATTTAGTGGATGATTTAATTAGAGGACAGAGGATAGATGACAGAGGGCAGGCTTTTTAGCCCAGCCGCTTGCGGCGGTTTAGGCCTTGCCAAGTACGGGTACCTCTTCTCTGTTTGGCGTGAATAGAGAAGAGGAACCCGTACTTGGCCGGGAACATATATGAAGTCGAAATTGCATCGATGCCCGTCGATCTAAAGCCGACACAAGCGGCTGGAAAGAACATCACGGCCCTAAAGCCGGACAAGTATGGCCTCCATGTTTCGGTCGGCAGCCGGGATGGAACGCCGGTTATTGCACTTCCGTTGAACTGTCGCAATGAGGGCCGAAGATACCATTTGGGCGAGATCGTTGTTGCTCCCCCCGGAAGCCAGCGGGCAAAAAGCTCTGCCTCAAAAAACACTGAGTGAGCGAGACTATACTGCGACTACCTATCTTGCCAATTTCAGTGATGTCCCCTTTTTACATTAATTTTCAATTTTCGCAAACCTTCGTTCAAGGTTGGAATGTAATGCTCGCCATAGACCTGTTTTTTGTCGCCTTCATAGAACCAGGTCAACGGAATGACTTGCACACGCCAGTTATAGGTGTTTTTCATCGACTCCGACTTGCTGTAGGTAATCACTGCGTTGCCGTTACAGAACGTGACATTGGCCATCGTGATTTTGCCCTTGAAGTCAGCCCCACCATCTAAGTTGCGAACAAAGGTGAAGTTCTTCCCTTCATCCATCGATACGGCTGAGGCAAGAATATTACGAGGGAAAGGTCCGTTGATCGCCTCAATCGGCGCCTGGTTCCAGATCAAAAGGATATTGCCGTCAGGCATTCGATTAATGGTCGCCATTGAACCGGGAGCAGGAATGCCGCTCGAACGGGGCGTACTCCAAGTAGCTCCCTTGTCGTCGGAATAGCTCACGTAGATGGACTTCAGATAAACCCGCAAGAGCATCATCAAACGACCGTCCTTCAATTCTACGACCATTGGCTCTTCTGCCGCCGGATCGGTTTTGCGTCCGGTCGAGCCTCTGGGAGCGCTCACCGGGGCCGTTTTTCGCCAAGTGTGGCCGTCGTCGTCCGAGTAGAAGCAATAGGCATGAGATGAAGCGAGTCGATCCATACTGACCCAGGCAGGAAGTAGTATCCGGCCGGTCGAAAGCTGCATGGCGCGATCATTGCAAACCTCACCGTATCCTTCATAAGGAAGTCGTTTCGGCTCCGACCAGGTTTTCATGTTGTCGGAGGAGCGCCGCATCCAGGTGCCGCAATCCGTATCACTATTTCCCACCGTAAAGAAGAACAGAATGTCACTATTTCGAAGTCGGAGCAATGTAGGTCCGGTGACTGTTTCCTTTGCCAGATGATCCATTCCCTGGAAGACGCTTGCATCCTCCAGCCGTGTCCATGTCAATCCACCGTCAGGCGAATCGAAGCGTAAAATATCGGCACGCGAGTTGTCGTGTCCACCGTAATTGGCTGTGAGTACCATTATGAGGTGCTGTTTGCCATCGAGATTAAGGATGGATCCGGCCGCCCAGCCAATGACCCCACCGGGAGACGGATCGTGATGCAGAAGCACCGTATCAAGCGACTTTTCCGTGGCGTTGGTCTCTTGGTAACTGAGCAAAGCTGCACAAAGTGTTAAGAGCACTGCTGTCCAGCAGAGTTGAAAGTGACAGTTCATAGTACGGGATTTCCTTGAGCGAGTAAAGGTGACATCACTTATTTTCGGTTACCTCTTTAGCTCTCTCACTCCTCCAGCAACAACTTTTCGAATTGCTCTTCGTTAAGTATGTGCACGCCTAGTTCTTCCGCCTTGGTCAGCTTGCTGCCGGCTTTTTCTCCGGCTACTACGTAGTCGGTTTTTTTGGAGACGCTCGAGGCGGCGCGGCCGCCGTGTTGGGTTATCAGTTCTTTGATTTCGTCGCGGGTGTAGCGGGTTAGCGTGCCGGTTACCACCAGGGTTTTGCCTTCGAGAGCCCGCGAGGTTTCGCCTTGGGGCGGGGCGGTGGTTTCCATTTCCACGCCCAGGCGGCGGAGGTCGGCGATGGTTTCGGCGCCGAAGTCGCTTTGCAGGTAGTCGTAAACGCTCCGGGCGATGATGGGTCCGATCTCGTTTATTTCGCTGAGCTGTTCGACCGAAGCGGCCTGGAGCGCGTCGATGGACGAGAAATGTTCGGCCAAAACGGCGGCCACGCGGAAACCCACGTGGCGGATGGACAAGGCCGCCAGGAGCCGCGCCAGGCCGCGAGTTTTGCTCTCCTCCACGCCGGAGAGCAGATTGTCGATCGACTTTTTGCCCATCCGTTCCAGCTTGGCAAGCTCGTTCGGATCCAGCCGGTAGAGGTCGCCATAACCCCGCACCAGTCCCGTGCCTACTAGCTGATCGACCAGCTTGTCGCCCAGTCCTTCAATATCCATGGCGTTGCGGCCGGCGAAGTAGCGGATGCGGCCCTTGAGTTGTTCGGGGCATTGAATGTTGGGACAGCGGATATAGACCCCGCCCTCGTCCTTGACCAGGGCCTTGCCGCACTCGGGGCATTTGGTGGGGAACTTGTACTCCGGCGGATTGCCCTGGCGCTTGTGTTTCTCGACGCGGACGATGTGGGGGATAATCTTGCCGGCCTTCTCCACAACCACCACGTCGCCCGGCCGCACGTCCTTGCGGCGGATTTCGTCGGCGTTGTGCAGG
>JAFGTN010000853.1 GCA_016934075.1 Pirellulales bacterium | reverse complement strand
TCAACGCCAAGGAGCCCATCAGTTCGGGCTTGCAGCAGGTTCTCTTCCCTTTCCCCGGCTCTCTCTCGGTTCCCAATATTCGCACGCAGAAGGAACTGAAGATAACACAACTGGCTGTGACGGCCGACAAAGCCACGGGTACGATTCCCTTGCGGATGATCCGCCAGGGCATCCGCTCTGCGACCAATAAAACTTATGTGTTGGCCGCGCGAATTCGCGGCGAGATCGTATCTGCGGCGCCTGAAGAAAAGCCGGAAGACGGCGAGGATAAAGGCGAAAAGGCCAAGGAAGATAAAAAGAAAGACGAAAAGAAAGAAGCCAAGCCGGTCGTCAGCAAGATCGACGTGGTGTTGGCGGCCGACGTCGACATGCTTTCGCCCGCTTTCTTCGAGATTCGCGAAAAGGGCGACATGCCCGAGTTGGGAATCCACTTCGAGTTCGATAACGTAACCTTCGTACTCAATGTGTTGGACGAATTGGCTGGCAACAGTGACTTCCTTGAAATTCGCAAACGGCGTCGCAAGCACCGCACGCTTACGCGGATCCAGGATCGCACCGAAGTTGCCCGCAAGGAGTCGGCCGAGGCCGTGGAGGAAGCCCGCGAGGAATTCAAGCAGGCCCGCACTGACGTCGAAAAGGAGCTGTCCGACAAGGTGCAAGAACTTCAAAAAGAGATGAACGACAAGCACGTCGACACGCAGGAGATCTTCCGGCGGATCGGCATCATGCAGCGTGAAGGGCAGAAACGGATGGACGCCAAGATCGAGCAGATGGAACAAAAACAGGACAAGAAGATCCAGCGCATCGATACGCAACTCAGCAACGAGATCGAGGAGGTGCAGAACAGCTACCGCATGTGGGCCGTACTGCTGCCGCCCATCCCGCCGCTGGTGTTGGCCTGCGTGGTATTCTTTGTCCGTCGAGCAAGGGAACGCGAGGGCGTTTCCCAAGCCCGCTTGCGTGGTAATTAGAGGATAAACTAGATGAACGAAAATACTAAAACACTGCTTTTCGTGGTAGTTGCCGTGTTGATTGTTGCGATAGTATGGGCAACGCGGCCGTCAGTCGATACCTCAACCGGCAGCAGCGCCGTGGGCGAGGAACTGTTCCCCGATTTCACCGATCCGTTGGCCGCCACGTCGATGGAGATCGTCAAATACGACGAGGAAACGGGCGACTCGAAGACCTTTAAGGTCGCCCAGGCCGACGGTGTTTGGTCTATCCCGTCACATGACAATTATCCGGCGGACGCCAAGGATCAATTGGCCGAGGCGGCTACCAGCGTGATGGCCCTGAAGATCCTCGACCTGACCAGCGAAAACATAGGTGATCAACCGGAATACGGCGTGCTCGATCCGGCCGACAAGGAACTCAAGCCGGGTACGGCCGGCGTTGGTACCCGCGTCACCATGAAGGACAAGGACGGCAAGGAACTTTTGTCGATGGTGATCGGCAAGCGCGACGAAGAGCAACCCCAGCTCCGCTACGTTCGTCGCGTGGGACAGGACCCCATTTACCAGGTAAAGGTCGACACCGACAAACTGAGTACGAAATTCGCCGATTGGATCAAGCCCGACCTCTTGAGCCTGAGCCCCTGGGAGATCCGCCAGATGGACATCCAGGACTATTCGGTTGACGAGGCCCAAGGTTCGCTCGTGCAGCGTGGCGAGATCTGGTTGGACTACGATGACGCGGCCGAGAAAGACAAGTGGAAGCTGGCTGCCGACCGCAAGTTCGTGGGCGGCAAGTGGGTAGCCGATCAAATGCCTCCCGGTATGGAACTCAATACCAAGAAACTCGACGATATGAAAAGGGCGCTCGATGATTTGAAAATTGTCGACGTAGCCCGCAAACCGGCCGGACTGGCCAAAAGTCTCAAGGAGAACAAGGATTTTTCGGCCGACAAGGAAGCCCGGGATTCGCTGATGATGCGAGGTTTCTATCTGGCCAACGTTGGCGGCAAGGCCGGCATCTATTCGAATGAGGGTGAGTTCCGCTGCCTCATGAAAGACGGCGTGGAATACGTTTTGCGGTTCGGAAACATCTCCGAGTCGCGACGGGCCGATAGCGAAGAAGACAAGGACGGAAAGAAGAAATCCGTCGGCGTTAACCGCTACATCTTTGTGATGGCCGAATTCAACCAAACGGCCATCCCCAAACCGAAGCTGGAAGAACTGCCCAAGACCGAGCCGAAGAAACCGGCTGAAGCCAAGAAGCCCGACGAAGCGGCGAAAAAAGATGACGCCAAGCCGGCGGATGCGAAGGCAGCCTCCGACGCGGACAAGAAGGGCAAGAAACCGGCCGACGCCAAAGCCGATGAAAAGAAGTCCACAGACGCCGACAAGCTCAAGGCCGAGCGCGAAAGAATCCAGAAGGAAAACCAGCGCAAAACCGACGAGTACGAAGAGAAAATCACCAAGGCCAAGGAGAAGGTCAACGAACTAAACGCCCGTTTTGCCGATTGGTACTACGTGATCTCCAACAGCGTTTACGAAAAGATCCACCTCGGACGCAACGACATCATCGTTAAGAAGAAGGCCGAGGAGAAAAAGGACGCGGATCTGGCGAAACCACCCGCAGGACTGCCGCCCATGAGCGGCATTCCGCCGGCGATGATGGACCAGTTGAAAAAAGCGGCGCCGCCCGCCGCCAAACCGGCCACCAAGCCACCAGTCCCTCAGGCGGATAAACAGGACGCTGAGCCCAAACCGGCTGCCAAGCCTGCCGCCGACAAACCGAGTCCTCCCCCGCCAGCCAAGCCCGATGCCAAACCCGCCACAAAACCGAGTACGCCGCCACCGGCCAAACCGGCTGCTGCTCCACCGGCGAAGAAGTAGTAGAGCGGTTACCCTGAGAGCGAGTTCCCGAAGCCGATTATCATGGTCGAGGCGATCAACAATAGGATTCCGCCCCAAACCAGCAGTTTCGTTTGTTGGCTGACTCCGCGCCATTCGTGAAAGTACAGACCCCACAGATTCGAAAACACGATGATCAGGCCCATGTGGATCGACCAACTGGAGAAGTCGTGCTTACCCAGCTTGGTGGTTCCCATGCCGTAGAAGAAGAACTGTGCGTACCAGATGAAACCGCCCAGGGCCGAAAGGCAATAGTTGCGAGTCTGTCGTCCGACCGGACCTGAGACATAATCGCCAAAGGTGCGGTTGCGAATATTCAACGCCAGGCACCAGAGAGCGTTGGTCGTAAATCCACCGATCAAAATCACAACCAGCACGGCGTTATTCGAGTACAACTCTTGGGTTCCCATGGCCACGGCTCTTTCAGCGATAGGTTTTCCAAATGCCAGACCGAAGGCAAAACACGCGCTGAGGATGCCCGATATCGTGGCGACCAGAAAGCCTTTACCTATGGTAAGTTCGCTGTTTCCATCTTCCGGCGCCTGCTCTTCGTTTTCGGTGGCGGCCAATTCGCGTTCGCGGTGAACACCGGCCATTCCGCAGACGGCGATTCCGGCCAGGCAAATTGCCACGCCCACAAGAACGACTTGTCCGGCGGTGGTTGCAATAATCTCTCCGAAGCGCATATCGACGATGGGCGGAATCAGTGTTCCGAACGTCATGCAGAATCCCAGAGCGACCGAGAATCCCAGGGCCATGCCCAGGTATCGAACCGATAGTCCGAAGGTCAGCCCGCCCACGCCCCACAGCAATCCGAACATGGCCGCCAGCAAGAGCGCTTTCGTCGGGCTGCTTTGCAGAACGTAGAGCAGCTCGGGCGTGGTAAGCGCGGCTACGGTCCAGGGCGCCACAATCCATGCCGCGATACCCATCACCAGCCAAAAGCTTTCCCATGCCCACTGGCGTACTTTTCGTAGCGGCGCGTAAAAACTACCGGCGGCAAAACTGCCAACCGCGTGCAACATTACCCCCAAAAATGGATCAGTTGGCATCACGACCTCACCAAGCAGTATGCCGCCGGTATATATATTGGCTATCCGTACATCTATTCACACGTAGAATACTAACCCGAATCGCAAGCGAAGGGATGTGTGTCGCATAGACTTGATATCAAGCTGCCCTGCGCTTGCGCTTCGGGTTAGTATTCTTGCTCTTCCCGGAAAACACATTGTATTCGAAAACGGCTCGTATTACATTATAGACATGCCATTGATTTGCGACAGTAGCAAAGATCTGGCGAATGACTAGTGCGAAATGGCATCAGAAACATTCCAATGATGTAAGTCGCTTATTAGTAATAAGATAGGTCGATATGAAGACTCTCTCTCATGTTGCCAGGGGCGGTTTCCGGCCAATGATAAGCCAGTTTTTCTTTACGGCCAGCCCTTGATATACGACACTGATGGATGTGGAGAAACATGCCCATGTCGCCAAATAATAGATCCGAATCACCTTCGACGTACGACGGATTCTTCCATTATTTACCGGTCGATGATAGCGCCATTGATTGGGGAATCTATCTGACGGGGGCGGGCCGTGGGCGCATTCATGCCGGACAACCGTATCCCACGGCCGATCATCCGGCCTTGTATCAGTTGCCATGGCAAAGTGGTCGCAGCCTGCCCGAGTTCCAGGTGATACTGATTACCGACGGGCGAGGAGTGTTCGAATCGCAACCGACCGGTCGATTACCGGTGGAGGCCGGCCGGATCATCTGCCTCTTTCCAGACGTCTGGCACCGTTATCGACCGGATCCCGAAACGGGTTGGACCGAGCGTTGGATTTCCTTAAGCGGTCGGCTAACGCAACGGCTGATGGACAGGGGATTCATGCGGCCCGAAGCTCCCATTCTGCCGGTCGGAAGTATTGACGACATGGCCGAAGCTTTCGATGAATTGTTGGGGCGCATACACCGCGATCATTTGCAAAACTCCGTTCTCTTGTCGCTGCAAGCCATGGGTGTGTTGGGTAAGGTACTGGAAACGACTACGGATCGGAATATGGAAAACGCGATTGGCCGCTCCACCACCCGTCGCGATATCTTCGATCCGCTGGTGGCTGAAGCCTTGGATACGATCTGGACCCGCAGCCATCGCCCCTTGTCGGTGGCCCAGATCGCCAAGCCCTTGCCCGTATCACGCCGCACGCTGGAGCGGCGTTTTCTGGTCGCCACGGGCCACAGCGTGTCGGAAGAGATCGCCGCTTGTCGATTGGCCCGCGCCAAACGCTTGTTGCGCGAGACCAACTTGCAGATTAAGGCCGTGTCGCGACTGGCCGGATTTTCCAGCGAAGAACGCATGCGGGTTGCT
>JAFGTN010000852.1 GCA_016934075.1 Pirellulales bacterium | reverse complement strand
GCACTGCTGGACAAGCCAGCAGTGGCACCCTTTTTCAACGGGCTGTTAGGAATGATTGTTAATTAGGCGATAATTCTAGTGGTTTGTTGCGACATTTTATCGCGGCTCGACATCGTTGTGATATTCTACGCCGACCTCGATAGATTGCCCTCGAGCAAATTGGGGCAATACGGTAGGGAATGCGAGAGTCGGAATTTTGTTTTCACCGTCTTCGGGGCGTTTGATGCTGAGTGCAACTTTTTGTTTTTGTACAACTGGAATTTCACAAATCGATCCATCACAGTTTAGCTTGCCCTTGGAATCGACCGCGACCTCTATCGGCTCGGCGTGAGCCCAGGGTTCAAATCCTTTTGTGCCAGGTCCGGGATCGGGAACAGGCTGCAAAGCTGCGTGTCCTCCGGAATCCGATGCCTGCTCGGACAGTTGATTTGACTTTTCGCTCGATTCTTCACCAACCACCGCCTTCGAATTGTCCGTGGAAGGTTCCGGGGCATGGCAAATGAGGTAGCACCCCACCGCACCTAGCAGGAAGGCAACTAGTAATCGTGTAACCAGGGTTTTTTGGGCTGGATGCATGAAGTAATCTTTCGTGAATTCTGGCGATTCATGGACAACTTGCGAGGAGAGGCAGAATAGTTAAGCAAACCAGGTGCCAACCAGCCCGATCCGCCGATTATGGTTTGGCCGATGCAGCCAGCCAATGCTTAAGGCGGAATTAGTTACAATCAGGAATGACTCTTAACACATTATTAGAAAACATTTTATGCAGATTTGTCTGTTTCATATCCGGCGACTTGATGCCTGACAAAACAATCGGCTGACAAGCCAAAGTATTGGCTTTCGGGTTGTGTGTGTTGCATTGTAGCTACCACTAAAGGCTGGAACGTTGAAAATATTCAACACATAGCCTGCACCAAAGGCGGAGAACCAATCTATTTCGGCAACAAGCTGGGGCCTCTGGGTGACCGGCATGCTTTACGGTGAGTCGGGCGATTAAGTCAACAAAACTCGATTTCCCGGATATTCGGCGTCGATTGTATTAGCGTGCGTAAAATTGGCAAATCCTCTCGGAGTGACGTGCAAATGTACAGTGTCTTATTAACGGCGGTTATTGCGATTTGCGCCAATCCCGGCACGCCCGTATTGGTAGATGCCAGCACGGAAGATCCTACCATTGAAGGGATTGCGATTATTACCGACAGTCCTGAGCAAAATAACTTTGATTGCGATTTGCCTGCATCGGATTTGCCCATCGAGGATTTTCAAACCCACGGTATGGCCGCCAACAATATCGCCGCACGTGATATGGCTGCTCGAGGTTACGGATCGGGCAGCGGTATTAGTTGTGGTTGTATTCGTTCGTCGGCCAACTATCCATGGAACTGGCTATGTTTTTTGAGACACATTTGTCACACACAGCACAAAGTCCACTACGATTTACCACCAGGGGGTGCAAGCAGTTGTCCAGCGTACTATACGTTGTACGGCATACCATACAACTATCGACGTTCATATGACTATCCGTGGCGTTCTCCAACATATAGGCCACGGAACACTGCTTCACGAGGATCATTCTCTACTAGAGGCTGCATTAATCAGGCCAAGGCGGGGGATGTGAATGATGAGTTGATCCCTAAACCGGAAGTCATGGTAATACCGGAACAGCAAAGCGAGTGAATTTTATCAGGAGTTTTTGATATGGTACTATTGTTTGTATAAAAGATCCGGTGAAAAATACTTCGCGATGAGTCAAGCAGGATCAAGCTAGCACATCAAAAATTTTTCCAACGTCAGCAAAGAATTTTTATCTCATATTGCAAGCTTAATCGCAAAAAGAAAATCAAGAACTTGTTGCGTAAGCGGCAACTGCCTATTGACAAAATTCATTTCTTACCGACAATATCTGTAGTGTTCAGTTGGCATACCGTTCGACGGATCGCATTTTTTCGAAATTCACATCCACCAAGTCCGTTGGTATCAAGCGATCAGAACAAATAGAATTCTGAGTAAATCCGCAATACCGTTATCTAGAGTTACGCGCTTATCCGTTAGCTCCTGTTCGACTGACCGAGTATTGACCAAATTTGAGTTAAGCAGGCTCACTGGAATCGTTCGAATTCATGGGGGCGGCGACAGTAGGGATCGAAAGTCGACGGCGGAGGTCGTGGCCGGGAAGGCCCCCCCTGTACAATGAATCGTGGATTGATACGCATTTTTTTATTGTTTTCACGTCGTAAAAATAAAAACTCGTCTATCAACCACAAAAAGCTTAAATACCCATTATTGATTGATTCTGTGTTCCATCGCGAGTTTACTTTCGGAAAACACGTTACTTCCAGGAAAGGAATCGCGGCTTCAATTTAGAATACGCATAAGCTCGCATGGCACGTTGCCTGATCGGTCTGGGATCGAATTTGGGAGATCGGCGCGCGGCTCTCTCCACCGCGATTTCTCATTTAGAGCAAGACTCCCGTCTGTTCCTTATCGCCAAGAGCCGATGGCGCGAAACCGAGCCGGTCGGTGGTCCCAGCGACCAGCCGAAATTTCTCAACGGCGCGGCCATCTTCGAAACTTCGTTGCCGGCTCAAGAAGTTTTGGACCTCCTGCAGCAATTAGAAAAGGCGCAAGGGCGCAAGCGCGAGGCAACCTGGGGGCCCCGCCCGATAGACCTTGATCTATTATTGTACAATGAAGAAAAAATCCAGACGCCCCATCTAACCGTTCCCCACCCGCGCATGGCCTGGCGACGTTTTGTGCTCGAACCGGCCGCCGAAATCGCCGGACAAATGGTTCATGCAGAGACGGGCTGGACGATTGCTCGCTTGTTGGGTCATCTCAACTCGGCACATAATTATATAGCCATAGCGGGTCCGATCGGAGTGGGAAAAACCCAACTGGCTCGACAATTAGCCGAAAAAACGTCCGCGCGAATGATCGCCGAAGAATTGGACGAAACCGGCCTTGCACGGTTCTACAATAATCCATCTGGCACCGCTTGGGCAACGGAGTTAGAATTCCTTCAGCAGCGAGCTCGGTTGCTGGCTTCCGACCTGCCCGAATGGTCTAACCGCGATGAACTTGTAATAAGCGATTTCTGGTTCGACCAGTCGGCCGCTTTCGCCAAGGTCTGGCTCGACGATAAAGATTTTCCACGATTTCGAAATCATTGGCAAGAAATTCGGTCCGCTGTCGTGCAACCTAAGCTGACAGTCGTGTTGAGCGAGTCGGCCGCCGCGCATAGGCCGGGCGAGTGGCTGTTAGAGCGAGTGAAACGGCGAGGTCGACCCTACGAGGCAAACCTTTCGGCCGAAGTGTTGGGAAAAATCGCGCAAGCGGTTACCCGACAGGCCGACAAACCCGACCTGGGCCCGCAGTTGAAAATGTCAGCCGAGAATCCGCAAGCTGTACTCGACGAGGTGCTGGCGGCAATTGAGGCTATGCGGTGACAGCGGGGAATGGAAATGCCGAATGTCGAAATCAGAATGAGGAAAGAATTAAGAATGACCAATGACTAATGCACAATGATCAATGTTCAATGAACAAATCTGACATCTGAAGTCTGTAGTCCTATGTCCTAAGTCTTAAGTCCTAAGTCCTATGTCCTAAGTCACAAATCCATCCTCCTATCTGACAACTGAAAACTGACACCTGACACCTCTTACTAATGCAACCAAACAGCCCACAACTTGTTACGACCATAGATGAGCTTCGGAAGAAGCTATTGGAGGTGCGTCGCGCCGGCCGGAGGATAGGGCTTGTGCCGACGATGGGCGCCTTGCACGAGGGGCATTTGAGCCTAGTGCTAGCCTCGCGCGAGTCTTGCGATTTCACCGTGGTGACAATCTTCGTCAATCCCACGCAGTTCGGCCCCGACGAGGATCTGGACTCATATCCACGTACGCTCGATGCCGACATGCGGGCCCTGGCCCGATGCGGGGCGGATTTGGTTTTCGCGCCCGCCAATAGCGAGGTCTACCTACCCGGGCATCAAACATGGGTCGAGGTCGACACCGTCGCCAAGCCGCTGGAAGGCTCCTGCCGGCCGACCCATTTTCGCGGCGTGACGACCGTCGTTATGAAGCTTTTCAACATGGTCGGCGCCGAAGCGGCTTTCTTCGGGCAAAAAGATTATCAACAAGCCCTGGTGATCCGCCGCATGGCGGACGACCTGAACGTGCCGACCGAGATCCACATCTGTCCCATAATTCGCGAAGCCGACGGTCTGGCCATGAGTTCGCGCAACGCCTACCTCAGTTCCATCGCCAGAGAGCAGGCCGTCGTGCTTTCGAAAAGTCTTCGGCTGGCCGAGGAGTTGGTAGATCGGGGCGAACTAGACGCCGGACAGATCATCGAACGGATGCGCGAAGTGATCTCGGCGGCGGACCTCGCGAAGATTCAATACATCACACTGGCCGATCCGCAAACGCTCGAACCGGTCGAGGAAATATCGGGCGAAACCTTGGCCGCCCTTGCAGTCGTGGTCGAGGACACTCGCTTAATAGATAATTGCCTTTTGCTGCCCGGAAAGTAACGACTGGACTTTTGCAAAATTGCGAGTCAAGGGCACATGTAAAAGAAAGCTTTGCGAAGCGAAGGTTT
>JAFGTN010000082.1 GCA_016934075.1 Pirellulales bacterium | reverse complement strand
GGCTGATGTTGCAGAAAATCACCGCCGTAAACCGTATCGTCGAAATGCCCCCACTCGCTGTCGCCCAACTGCCGCGTGAGATCGTTGACGCTGTTGATGCCGCCCTGGGCGCAGACACTATGGGCACGCTTGACCGGCAAAATGCTCATCAAGCCCACATCGCAATCCAATTCGGCCAGTTTCATGGCCGCGGCCAAACCGGCCAAGCCACCGCCGACTATCATTACTTTCGGTTTTAACATGGCTTGTCCTTCTTGATAACTATCAACTTGTTACTTCAACCGTGAGCATTGCGTACCAGGCCAGCATTCCCAGCACAACCAGTGCCAGGCCCAAAGCCGCGCAGGGAAGGGTTGCCTTTTGCTGAGCGTGGGGACTAGTCCACGCTCCCCAGGTGATTCCCATAGTCCATATGCCGTTGGCCAAATGGTAGACACAAGCCAATATTCCAATGACGAAGAATACTGAGACCAGTGGCGACGCTTGCATTGCCATTCCCGCCGTGAGTGCGGCGTGCGCCGGATCGAACTGGGCTCCACCCAACGGCTTGGCCAGGTCGTCAACCCACCAGTGCCAGCGGAACCAGCCGTGCATGTGAAACACGTGCCAAAGTATAAACACAAATGCGATCACACCAGTCCATCTTTGCAGCGTATATCGCCAATTCTCCACATACGGATATTGAATTACGTTTCGTTTACCGCGCGTGACGATCAGAACTCCCACGACGCCATGGAATAATATAGGCAGGAAGATGAGCGACCATTCCAGGAAAAGGATCGTGGTTTCACCCAGTTTGTGGATCTGATCGGCGCGGTGCTGGTAGGCATCCGGTCCGTCGATGATAGCTGCATTGGTGGCCAGGTGGAAGATAAGATACCCGCCTATAGGCACAAGCCCTGTAAGCGAATGCAGGCGGCGAATAACGAACTCATGCCGGCCGAATAATGAAGCCAGATCATTGGACATTGGACATTCCTAATTCATTCCTCATTCTGATTTCGACATTCGACATTCTGCCCCTGCCCTCTGTCCCCTACCCTCTGCCCTCTGCCCTCTCTCACCTAAACATGTTCTATTTCAGTATGACCTGAAATCTCCGAGTTGGTCGTACTCAAATCATCGATCGATAGTGCGTGAACATCATTGTTGCCCGTTAAACGGGCAAATGATTTAAGTTCTTCGGTGTAAACGCGCAGAACGTTGGCCAGACGCTGTGCCGATTTATCGACTTTCAGTCTCGCGCGGAGTTGCGGATCTTGCGAGGTGATGCCGATGGGGCAACGCCCCGTGTTGCAGATACGATATTGCTGACATCCGGCAGCCATCAAAGCAGCCGTACCGATGGCCACGGCGTCGGCGCCAAGAGCCAGTGCTTTGGCGAAATCGGATGAGATGCGAAAGCCTCCGGTAATAACCAGAGAAACGTCTTTAGCACCGCTCTCGTCCAGGAATTTCCTGGCCCTGCAGAGCGTAAAAAGGGTTGGGATCGATGTCGCGTCTTTGATAACCTTGGGCGCGGCACCGGTGGCGCCGGCGCGACCGTCCAATGTGATGAAATCCGGACCGGCGGCCAGAGCGAACCGCAGATCGGCTTCGATATCGCCGGCGGCCAGTTTGACACCGATGGGCTTGCCACCGGACATTTCGCGCAACCATAGAACCTTCTGCTTCAGATCCTCCGGCGTACGGATATCCTCGAAGTGGGCCGGGCTGTGTATATCGACTCCTTTGGGACGGTTACGCACGGCAGCGATTTCGTCGGTCACTTTATTCCCCGGAAGAAGCCCACCCATACCCGGCTTAGCCGACTGGCCGATTTTAATCTCTATTGCATCCACGCGCCGCAGGCTCTCGTCCGACACGCTGTACTGGTTGGGCACATATTCGAAGATGCACTTATAAGCGGCGGCAAGCTCATCTTCGAGGATACCGCCTTCGCCCGTACATATGGCGGTTTTCACGGCCGCGCTGCCCTTGGCAAGCGCCATTTTGATCTCGCGTGAAAGAGCCCCGAAAGACATGTGCGTAACGAAGATGGGTGTGTCGATCACCAGTGGATGCGCGGCCGCCGGACCGATAATCGTCTCGGTGGTGACGGGCTGATCTTCGTTCAAGGGCTGTTTTGCAAGTTGAGCGCCTTTGATCAACAAATCGTTCCAGGAGATGGTCTTCTCGCGTGTCCGCATGGGCTCGATGATCGATTGACCGCTTTCAGCCATGGCGTGAATCTCGGCCATATGCGTCTCCAACTCGTCCGTGGGACGATGCCAGGCGGCCAGATATTCCTCCTCCACCTCGGAAGTCACAACGCCCGCAGCCGGTTTAGGACGCACGACCGCACCCCGCAAGCGATACATGATCACGGTTGCCGCGACACCCAAGCCCAGGAACACCACTCCCAGAATCGTATTAAACAATGGATCCATTTATAAATTCCCGTTATCCATGGTCGGAATGTATTTATGTCAGTTCCCCATCGGCCATAATCTCCACCAATGCGGGCCCCTTGTGCTCCAGCGCGGCTGTAATGGCTTCGTCCAGCTCGTCCGCACGCGTAACACGCACACCATATCCGCCGCAAAGTTCGGCGAACTCCGCGAAGTTGGGATTCACCAGCGACGTCTGCCAAACCGGCCACTGTCCTTCGCGTTGTTCCAGCGAAATCTTGGCCAGTTCGTTGTTGTTCAAAAGGATGTGCGTTATATTCATGCCGTATTTCACGGCCGTAGTAAACTCGCCCATATACTGCCCGAAACCGCCGTCGCCGCTGACGGAAATAATCGGTCGATCGGGCGCTGCCGCCCAAGCACCCAAAGCGGCGGGCAGGCCGAAACCGATGGAACCCAGGTAACCCGACATTAAGATCGACTGGTTCTTGCACTCGAAGTAACGGCCGAAGGAATATGTATTATTGCCCACGTCGACGGGCATCACGGCATTCGACGGCGCCTGACGGGTCAAGGCCGCGAAGATGGCAGCCGAGTTGACGCCTTGGCCACCGTCCTGAGCGGCGCGTTTACGCTTCTCTTCGCGCCAGTCCGACTGACGCTGAGCCAACTCCTCGCGAATATCCACGCCCGGCGACTCGGCCGGTAAACGCTCGCGCAATATCTCGGCGGTCACCGCAATTTCGCCCCAAACCGGTACGGTAACCGGGTGGAACCTGCCTAGCGCCAATCGTTCATAATCCACCTGGATAATCTGTTTGCTGCGGTCGATGCCAGTGTGGTCGGCAAACGAGGCCCCGAATACGATCAACAGATCAGCCTGGCTCATGAGAGAACCGGCCACGGGCGTGCCGCTGCGCCCTATCACTCCGCCCCCGAGGGGATGATCGTCGGAGATCTGACCTTTGGCCTTGAAGGTCGTCAGAACTGGCGCCGTTAATTGTTCGGCCAATGCCACCACCTTGGGCATGGCTTCGCGCGCGCCATAGCCGACGATGATCGCCGGTCGGTGCGACCGGGCAATGAGATCGACGGCCAGGTCGATCGATTGCGGTGGTGGCGCGATGGCGATCTGGCCCAGACGACCTTGCGAGTCGGACGGCTTGGCTTCCGGCACGGGCATGGTCTGAACTTCGTCGGGAAAAATCAAGTGGGCAACACCGCGTTCGACGATCGCATGCTTCAGGGCCAGGTTCATCAACTCGACATGGTTACTGGAGGTAAGCACGGTTTGGCTCCATGCGGCAACCGCCGCGAAGGCGGAAACCTGATCGATTTCCTGAAAGGTACCTGGGCCGACCACCTGCGTGTTGATTTGCCCGGTCATGGCCAGCACGGGCGCTCGATCCACATGAGCGTCCCATAGGCCCGTCAAGAGATTGGTGGCCCCCGGTCCGGCGATGGTCAAGCAGGCGGCCGGCTTGCCGCTGAGCTTGGCGTAGGCCGAGCACGCAAAGGAAGCAGCCCCTTCATGTCGAATGCCGATGTAGGTAAGGTTACCCTTGGCTTCCTGCTTGCGGATGGCCTCGGCCACGCCCAGGTTGGAATGCCCTACCATGCCGAATACATGCCGCACGCCCCAGTTGACCATGGTTTCAACCATCACGTCGGCAACAGTGGGCGTGGGTTGCACGGGCTGTTCGATGGCCACATATATTCCATCCTCACGGACATCAACTTGAAAGGCTGCCGCGTCCTCGTGATTAGGCTTTTGTGAACGACCGCTTTTGGGATCGAAACCACGGCCGTGCCAAGGGCAAAGCAAAAGTCCATCCTCAATAGTGCCTTCCGACAAAGGTCCGCCTTGATGGGGACAAAGGCCGTCTATGGCGCCGTATTGCCCGTCGATACAAGTCAAAGCGAGCGGTTGCGTGCCGGCGGTAGCTGCTACTACGCCGCCTTCGGGCACTTCGTCCGCCTCGGCCACCTTGTACCAGACGGTTTCGGTCTTTTCCGTTGTGCCGGACGAAGCCGGGCGTGCGGAATCTTTTTCACGGCTGGAGATCGGCTTCGGTGCGTGACTACCCGTTGACGGTGCCGGACGAGCCGCAGCCGATGGTGATTTTCTCTTTTTCGCGGTCGGCACCGGAGGTTCGTTATCTCGCTTTGACTTCTTGCCCGTCTTATGACCGCGCAAGTAGAACATCAAAACGGTTGCCACAAGGCCGACCGAGAGGAAGAGCAGCCCAAGCACTGCATTTGTCAGAGGTGTCATGGCATTATTCCTTAGACTTGGCGTGCGTCTTGATCAGGTACTGTACGATCTGACTGATTTCCTCGGGGGTTGCCTCCAAGCCTTCTTCGACCATCATGGCGACCAGTTTTCGAGCATCATCGGCGGATTGGGGCGGTGACTGGTTAACCAACGTGGGCTTGTGACATTGTGAACACTTGGTTTCGAACAGTTTCTTGGCCGCCGCGGCATCGTAGTCGCCCGCTTTCTTTTCACCCTTGGCGACCTCTTGCGCGGCCTTCTCTACTTGCTTTTGACGACCCTGTTCTTGACTCAATTTTTGTACCGATTGCTGCAACTCGGGCGAGAGCGCTATCAGATATGCGGTCACCTGCCACTGCTGTTCTTCATCGAAAGGATCGAGCAATGATGCCCGATCCGCCATGCGGCTGACAGTCTGCCGCCACCGCTGGGGCGTGCGCGGCTTTGCCAACACGGTTCTCAGATCGTGGCAACTCACGCATTCCTGCCTCAGAACCCGCTGCCCCGCGCGAAGCGAATCTAGCGAAGAAAAACGCTCGCAACCAGCCTCGTCCAGGTCGGTCTGCGCCAAGAGTGTGCGAACCCGCTCTTGGTTCTCCGCGGTGAACAGCTTGC
>JAFGTN010000851.1 GCA_016934075.1 Pirellulales bacterium | reverse complement strand
GACCGAGCAGTTTTGCGGCCTGTTGGATTAGCAGGCTTGCTCCCGATGGAGTTGAAAAGTTACCGAGATTAAACGATCCGGTGGGTTGGGGGGATTTCTCGCCTGTGGAAGGTGTTTGACGCTTCGCATCCTGTGTTGTCGGGTTGGCGAAAGGCGGATTGGGGGTGACGATCACGGGCGATGTCGAAGGGCCGGGTTCGCTCTTGGCGGCGGATTTTTTGGCGACATTTGACTTCAAGACAGTGGTATTTGTATCGTGACCGGCGGCAAGATGTTTGTTTGGGGTGTTGTCGGAAGCATCAGTAGAGAAGCCCAATCCCAGGGCGATTCCCACGCCCACGGCAACGAATAAACACAGCAGAATTGCGCGTTGGAAGATTTTCATATGTCATCCGTGACATCGGCTGGTGGCGGGCGATCGCCTGCATCTTAAGCCGCAATTATTATGGAGCAGTTATTTTCTAATCTTGATCTGGATGTTGCCGGGGAGTTCTTTTTCCGGCAGGAGTAGTTTGTATTTTTTGTTTTTATGTGTGAGTGTAACGTACTTTGGATGGACTTCCGTCAGTTTGAAGGCTGTTTTGTGTTTGTCTTTTTCGGAAGTAACCGTCTGGTTGATTTTATAAGCCTTGCCGTCGATAAGGGCCACTCCGCCGCTCGGGCCGACTAGAGTACTCGAAAGCGTCATTTCCAGTTGTTGTGGGGTAATTTCAGGCTCGATGAAAACAGTTTCGATTTTGGGCTTTGGCTCTTCCTTTTTTTTGACTTGTTCCTCGACTTTCGGTTCTTCAGCCATTTCAAAGGCGTCTGGTCTGCCGGGCATTTGCTTGACGGTTAGAGTTCTTGGATCATTTTCAATCCACTCTACTATTTGTTTCCAACCGTGCTGGGGCCTGTCTTCCGTTTTGTTTGTGGCATTGATTTTGGCAAGCTCGGTGGCAAGGATAGTTTTGGGATCATATTTGTTAATGACTTTGACCACCGAGGCCGCATTGCACCGTTTGGGAATTTTGGCCGATTTGTTTTTTCCGCCATCACCCCATGACCATGCCAGTGTCGTCCAGTAGCAAACGGCTACGACTGCCAATACTGCCAGCACGAAGGCTTTTGCCGGATGGGATTTGGCCTCACGTTTGATTTGTTTAACTATTTTTCCTGTATTCACAAAATCAAAGGACCGCGATTAAAGCGCTGTTTGGTCCCTCTCCCTTATCGGTAATCGTTACGTACGTCCTAATTGGAAATTTCAAGATTATCCATAAAGATTGCCAAATCCATCTCACACCTCGTAAACCCCCTGTTTTGACTTAATCCGTTCTCAGTTTTGAGTCGGTTTTTGTTTTCTTTTTCGATGGTGACTTTTTTAATCCATATAGTCTGAGGCATTTGTTCCAGTTCGCTGAGAAACTTGAAGACGGAGGGTAGTTGGCCGTTATAGACCATTTCAATAGGAAGTCGATGCAGCCGGTCGTATTTCTCGGCCGGTTCAGGATCGAAGTGATCGATTTCGACGTTTGACGTTCGAGCCAGTGCATGGATCTTTCCTAGGAGGATGGAGATCTCGCCCGCGTGTGGAGCGTGTTTTGTCCAAGTTCTGTTGTATGCCGTTGTATTGAGGAGTTGTTCTTCGACAGTTTTCAATTGCGTGATTGTGTGTGCCGAATTCGTGACGAAGTCCTGTTTTGCCAGCAGGTCTTGGTGCAGATTGGTTATTCGGCGGCTTTGGGGAACAAACGAGATGGCCACGTATCCAACCAGTATGGTTATAAGCACGAGAATAAGGAGCCAGCTTTTGTGATTAGCTTTTTGTTTCATGAGAAAGAATATCTTTTTGTGTGTCGGTGTTTTGCTCACGTGCAAGGGGTGATTTGCCTGGTCCGCCTGGTTGGCCGTAACCGGGTTTAACCAGCAGTTGCAATTCAAAAATCAGGTGTTCGTTGCCTTTTTGTTTTACGGACTCGATGGATTCGAGTTGTGTTTTCGCGAAGAATGATTCGTGTGCCAGTTGTCCGACGTATTCGTGCAGGGCGGCCGGTTGTTTAGTGATTCCGGTTATGGTTAGTTCCGTTTGCATGCGATCGACGTCGGATCTGATTTGTTCGAGATCTCTGGCAGCCGGTGACAAGGAAGCCAATCGTTTTTCTTCCTCTTCACGTTGCGTTTGTGAAATAATGCTTTGCCGCCGCGCGCCGTTGGGTAATTTTCGGAGGATAACGACTTTTTCCAGTGCGACTTCTTTGGGCAGCGGTCTTAACAGCGCGGCAACTAATTGCGTTTTGGGCCAGGGATGTCGCAGATATGTGAAGAGCTCGGCTTGATCTTGCGCGTTTTTGAGTTCGATTTTCAATTCGGCGAATCGTTTGTTCCGATCTTGTGCTTCTTGATATTGAGGCAATACTGCATTGAGTTGAGTTTGAAGTTTAGCGGCGGTTTGAAATTGGAATAGACTTGCGACCGCGATAATGCCCGCCACGAGCGCAATGGCCACCAACTGCCAGGCTTGTCGCCGTCTGCGAGTGTGTTCGCGTCGATAGCTATAAGGTAGAAAGTCTATTTGGTTCATGGTTATGATCGCAAGGCAAGTCCGGTTGCAACATCCCATTGGCCGGCTCGGCCGGGCATGGGAGGTGCCCGGAAGCTTCGAAGGGGATTGCCGACTTCGCATTTCATGTCCAGTCGGGAAGATAGCCATTCGGCCAGCGTATCGGAGGCTTCACCGCCGCCGATAATCATTTCCTTAAGCGGTTGACCGCGGAAGGTAACGCTGTAGTAGCGGATACACATGGAAAGTTCACCGGCAAGACGTTCCAGCAGCGATCTCGTGGATTCGGCCACGCTACGGGCGATTTCCGGGTCGCGCTGGTCGGCGCGACGGTCACCGTTGTGTCGCCTTAGAGCGGCCGCTTCGCTGAACTTCATTCCCAGGTTTCGGGAAACCGCCTCGTCGAGATTTTTTCCACCCACATCGATGTATTTAACGAACATGGCCTCTCCGCCACGGGCGATGACCACGGTAGTTGTCGATGCGCCCATATTGATGAACATCATGCGGTTGCTCTGGTCGGCATCTCGGCGCAATTGTTTTCTATAACATCTCAGGAGTGCCGCGGGTTCGACGTCGATAGCCGTGGGTACCAGCCCCGCACCCTCGGCGATTTTGAGAATTCGGTCAACAGTTTCGTTCTGGCATGCCATAAGTATGACTTCTTTTCGCACGGCGTCGCCTTGGCGGACGTTGTCCGCCTCGATATAACGGATCTCGGCATCGGTCTTTTCGAAGGGTATCCGCGCGGCGGCCTCGTTGTTTACGATTTTACGGAACTCATCGCCCACTGCCTGGGGAACACGTATGTTTTGCACGAAAAGGTTGGCCGAATTGAGGCAAAATATGGCTTCGCGTCCACGGAAGTCTCGTCCTTCGCGGGCTTGTCGCAGGGCTTCGATGACGTTGTCGAGGTGTTCGGCAGTGGCTGCCGAAGCGGGCGGCAGATCCCAGCGCGAAGCTTCTCGGAGTTGGGTGTGTTCGGCGTCGAGTTGAATGAGCTTGACCGATTGCGTTCCTATGTCGACGCCGATGGGTCCGTGACGATATTTTTTTGACCAATTAAGCATTATTGTTTTATACGGCAGATCATTGTTTGATACGGTTGCATGTAGTTTATTGCGTTTCGATGTTCGGCGCGGCATTGACGGAATCGCGTAGTCCTTCGTGTTCGCTGATCAACGGCAGGTAGGACTGGCCGGCGTATTCTCCGATGGTGGTTATGCCGGTGACCGGATTGACCGCCAGAAGCAGGTACAGCCGATCATCTTCGGGGCCGGCGCCCAACCAGATCAGTGTGGGGTATTGCGTTGTGGTTTCTCCCAGGGGGCCGAATTCGATTTGGTTCGTGCTGACAGCAGATTCCCTTAGTGTCGCGACTTTGTAGAGCGAAACGTTATCAATACAATCGAGATCGTCGAAATCGATGATGTGTTGATTGCGGGGATCTTTTTTATTTCTAAAAACCGATTGGGGAAGCGCGTCCAGTATATTGTTCGTGCCGGAGTGCTGCAGGATCATGCGGTTACCGGCAATGTCGAAAGTTATTTTGTATTTGCTGCCGTTGGTTTCTGCCAGGCTGCGGGCATGGTTTAGTTCCGCGGCCACCACCTGCGCCGCAGCGTGGAGTTGGTCGTGATAGCTTGTAACCGAACTGGTAATGACGGCACTCGCGATAATCGCCAACAAGACAATTACGGTCAATAGTTCAATGATTGAAAAGCCGCGGGGGCTGCGTTTGGAGATCATTTTCGGGAGTCTGATTTTTCCAGAATGGCGTTTTGTTTTTTGAGCAGTTGGTTCTGCTCGCGCAGCAGTGAGGCGATTTCTTTGAGTTCGTGAATCATCTCCATGCGTTGTTTCAACGAATTGAAGAAAGCCGGGTCTTGTTTTTGAGCAGCGGCCTGCGAGGTTTGATAAATGCCAAGCACCAGGCAAGCCGCTATGCCCGCGCTTAACAAAAATGCCAATAGAGTATTGCGTTTCATCAGATCGTCTCCTTTCACTACTTATCAAAATTATGGGTTATCCGTCCAGCGGATGATTTCCCAAGTCAGACCTTTGTCGTTTCCGGATCCGTCCTTGGCTTGCCGGAAGAGCGGATAATCGCCGCTGTACCAATGGTAGCGGGTTTGATCGGTGTCGGGTTTGATCCGGATTTGCGGTTGCGGGCTTAATCCGCAGGCGTCATCGAGCAGGTCGGGGAAATACCATTGGGGATAGAACATGGCGAAAAAAAGATTATATTTTTCAAGCCACCAATCTTTTGTCTTGAGCCAATCCCTGCGGGCATGGATTCGCAGGCTGTTTGCCGATACATTACCGTTGATCGTGACCGATGTGTCGCACTGGTCGGCACTTTCGATTTCCACTCTCTGGCGGAATAATGTCATCCCCTTAATTTCCAATTTTGCGCCGTCACTGACCCGGCAGTCGTTACTCCCGATTACAGTAGGAAGTCGGAGACGGAAGTCGGTGGGCATGCCGCGGTTTTCATAAGGCGGAACCGTCAGAGAGGATAGCTTGTTGTTGTCGTTTTCGAATTCTACGTCCTCATTATCGCGTACAATCAATGTGCCTTGCAAAGAAACATTGCCTCTGAGATGGATATCGTTGTCACTAATGAAGATTCCCAATGGATTGGTTTTGGGATCAGGCTCGAGGTCTGTGTTATTAATGTCTCCACCGATGATCTGGGCGTAATACGTTTTCCCGCCGGGGTATAGTTTGTAGCTTTCCTCCGCCAGGGGATTGGACCACGTATACGAAGAACCGGTGGTGATATGTGTCATGGGCAGACTAAGCCCGCTGATGAGGAGACCTAGGGTTGTCGAATCTTGATTGTTGTAATCGATATGAACGGGCCCGTTAAAGGGGCGGTAATCGGGCCAGCCGTTATCTCTCATGTAATTGAGATCCGAGCAATACCAATACCGTACGTCTGACACTTGGTCCCATCCGAGGTCAACGGCGCCATAAACATCCTGGCAGAAATAGAGTTTACTGCGAATTCTTACACGATCTTCAATGCGGCAAGGCAACATGATCACCATGGAATCATAGTCATTAAGCTGGCAGAACGTGTATTGCTTCAATTCATCCCAGCCGTTGGGGTCGTCGTCGACAGCCTCTGGCACGAGGCGGATGACCGCTTCTACGCAATGGCTGGTCTTGATGTCCGCGTTATTGGGATCGGCGGCGTGGCCGGTGACGAATATTGTGACTCGATAGGGATATTCGTCGTAATCTTCGTCGCCCTCGGACAGTGCGGCGTCGCCGGTCGAGTAGGTGGCGTTGAAATGTTCGGTTTCGCTGAGTTCTCTCGAAAAGGAGACCTCAGTGCCGATCCAGTCGGGAGAATGGGCCTCACGGATGGCCACGGCCATGCCTGTCAGGGCCGCCTGACGAGCTTGTGCACGGAGGTCCGCGTTTTGCTGGGTCGTAATGGCGTAGCCCTGTGTGTGTATAACGGCGAAAGAAACGGCCATCGTCAACGAAACCAGCAACACCACGATGATCAACGAAATACCACGTCGCCGGCCGCGATTGTGGCTTGAGTGAGCAGGTTTTGGGAAGTGTGTTGTGTTCATGGCTGTGAGACTTCGGACTTCGGACTTCAGGTATCAGTTTTCAGATATATGTGGTCCAGCATTCGCTGGTGTAATAACCTCAATTGATCATTGATCATTGAACCTTGATCATTTATCATTTGTCATTCATTCCTCATTCTGATTTCGTCATTCGTCATTTCTTTCTTACGGTCGTTTCAAATGATAATACAGGGCGGCGGAACCGAAGAATGGAACGGCTTCGGCTCTGTCGACGTTTTTTGGTACTAATTGAAACTCGAAACGCAGCCATGCCTGACGAAGGCCTGTCTCGGAGCTTTGTATGCTTTGTACCCAGGTCATTTCATCCCAGTCGAGTGTGCCTGCCTGATAGTGGGCCATTTCTTCCGCCGAAGGTCGCAGGCGGCTTTCGAAACGTATTGCGCCACGACGTCTGGGGGTGTAGGTTTCGCTCAGTATTTCGCCATTGGTTGTGCACGAGCGGAGTTGGCGCGTTAAAACGACTTGTCTGCTGGCGGAATCGAGTAGCGCCGATAGAAGTTCCGATCGCCAGGTTGCGATATCGGATATTTCGGGTACGGTTTGCGTGTTGCCCGGTAGCGTGACTTCCACCAGGGTATTGGTGTAAATCGGGTGTGCCGAATAGACAACCAATTCGTTTACGCGGGGTAATCCGTCGGGATTGACTGCGCCGCCCTCGGGGTGCCAGACAATCAGGCTGTCGGGGAAGCGATGGCCGTCGATATTGAAGTCGATGATTATGAATCCCGGGAATTTGTCGCTTGAAGTGGCGCCTTCGACGGTGCGTTTGATGCGGGCCGAGATCATTCGGGCTTGTTCGACGATTTCGGTGTGGCCGTTGGTGTAAGTGGCGCCGGATTGCGTGGCGTTACTCAGCGAAGTAATGGCGGCCACCGCCAGTAGCATTATCGACGAAGCGAGCAGCAGTTCGACGAGTGTCATGCCACGATGAATGTTCGGTGTTGGTCGCATAATATTGTCGATCTATTGTTATTTGATTAAGTTGACGACAATCCGTCGCAATTTCACTATTTCACGGTATTCTCCATTATCCTCGCGATACAAGACTCTGACTTTGACGGCTCGATAGTCACTGGTTTGTCCCGCGGATAGATTTTGCGAGAAGTCGTTCTGATTGACGTAGTGGATCTCAGCCGTGCGTCGCAGGCGGTCGAGTAGTCCGCGCGGTGCAGTGAAATATTCATTGCGAATGCCGCCTTGACCGTCATCCTGTCCCAGAATTACACCCCAGGCGTCCACGGTCGGGCGGTTGTCCTGGTTGTGAAAATCGTCGATGTCGTCGAATAATTCGCGTGTGCCCGTGGCCAGTTCGTCCGAGCCGGGAGTTAAGACAACTTGGTATGGGTCGGCTCCGTATTCCACGTAGCGACAGCCTGTTATTTCATCCATAAGTTGATGGGCCAGACCTTGGGCAACAGTTTTTTCAACAACGTGATTAGTGGTTTGTATTGAGGACTGTATGCCCAAGAGGATCGCCGCTGAAGCCACGGCTGTGATGCCGATGGCGATCATAGCTTCAACGAGAGTGAAGCCAAAGCGGCAGTAGATGCGTAGTGTGCGTTCGCGACACACTCGGTGTTTTGTGGCGCGTCGCGGAAGCACCCTCCTTATTCGTTCAAAGGGCAGAATATTCATTGACGTCCATTCCATGGAGTGCGGGTTGACACATGGAAAGTCCTGATGCGTGATTATGGTTCAATAAAAAAGGCGCAGCGAGATCCCCTCTAGCTCCCAGCTATTCTCGCCGCGCTGAGCACCGTCACCCCCGCCCCAAGGGCCCGGTACAAATGAACTATAGTATGGGGCGCTAAGCAGTCAAACCGCGCTGGCCTTTGAAGAAAGAGGATAGTTGAGATAGTGTGTGATAGGACCGAATCGAAGGAAAATGCGTTTCGTTTCAACTCAATATGAAGGTTGGGACTGCAATCACGGCGAGTCGAATCATTAGCAAATTGTAAATGTTGCGTTTTGTAAACATAGGCTAAATCGCTAAAGTTTTTGGATATTAGCAGTCGATTCATTCGAAGGTTCGGGGCTGTATTCGTATTGCGCTGCGCATATTGAGTCGCCGATGGCACAAATTCAGAGCAACATTGGCATTATCACCGGGATGGCGATCGGTGATACGGTTGACGCTTTAATAGCTCTTGCGGCCAAACCGCGGGATATGCTGTCCGAACGCACGCAAACTCTTGCCGAAGAGCAGATTGCCGTCACCGAACTATCGGCTTATTTGTATAGCGTTAAACTGATTAGCGACAATCTCGGCAAGAAGGATCTTTTTGACGCCAGAGAAGCGACCAGTTCCAACGAGAACGTGATAGCCGCCAGTGTCAGCGGGCAACCGCCCGAGGGTGTTTACCATTTCACCTCGGTCCGCGCCGTGCAGAACCACCAGTTCCTAAGCGGCGGCGTGACCAGCGATTCCGAACCGCTGGGTGGTGGAACGATGAGTTTCCGATTCGGAGAAAATATCGAGCGTAGCGTCTCTTTGGATAATTTCGGTGGAGGCGCAGGCGTCCGCCGGGGCCAGATCCGCATTACCGACCGAAGCGGGGCAAGCGCCCAGATCGACCTTTCCACCGTGCAGACGGTCGACGACGTTCTTGACGCAATCAACAGTAACATCAATATCAACGTGACGGCCGTAGCTCACGCGGATGGTTTCCGCTTGATAGATAATACCGGTCAGAGTGTGTCGAACTTGATGGTGCAAGAGGTTTCGGGCGGAACAACGGCGGCCTCGCTAGGACTGGATGGAATCAACGAGGCCGGGCCGATTGCCGATTCGCGCGACATGATCTGGCTCAGTCGCGATATGCGACTCGAAGATCTCAACGACGGTACGGGTGTGGGCATAGATGACGTCTATCCGGCCGATTTTTCTTTCGAGCTTCGCGATGGAACGACCGGCACCATAGATTTCTCGCCACGAACCGGTGGCGATGTCGACAAGGACTTGACCCTTGGCGATTTGATCGATCGTATCAACGCCGCCGCGCCGGACAAATTGCGAGCCGAAATCGCGCCGGACGGCGACCGGTTGATTATCACCGATCTGACCGACAACCTTCTCGCAGCCTCGCTGGACAAGAGCAGTGAAGCGGGCAACGACGGCACCGGTACCATCGATCAGACCGGTTCGCTGGGTTTTCTCTCGGGTGGAACCGAGGCCGATGCGGCAACTTTGAGTTTGCAGCTTACCGGTAATAACAATGACCTGATGATAAACGCGGGCCGCAACGGCGATGATCTCAACGGCATCGAAGTGGTTCTGGTTGATAACGCAGGCCAGGGCGATGTGGCCACGGCCGATTACGACGCCGTCAACAAAACGCTTACTATCGGTATAAATCGTGGCCAGACTACCGCGAACACGGTCTCGGCGGCTATCGATGAACAGTTCGGTTTCAGTCTTTCTTCTTCATACGGATCAGAGGCCCTTAGGGACCTGGGGCTTGCCGACAATAGCGGCACGGTCGAAGCCGACGAAGGCGCGATTGTGGGCCGGCGGATTCTCGGCGGTACCCGGTCCGTGCTGTTGTCTACGCTAAACGGCGGGCGTGGATATGACCAACTCGGTACACTCGAGCTCACCGACCGTAGCGGCAACTCCGACACGGTAGACCTTTCGGATGCCGAAACGCTCGATGAGGTGATCGAAACCATTAACGCGGCTGATGTTGCGATCCTCGCCCGTGTTAACCATGCCAAAAACGGTATCGAGCTTATCGATCAGACGGGCATGAACGCCAGCAACCTGATAGTTGCCAACGGCGACGGCGAAACCGACACCGCCGGGAAATTGGGCATTGCCATCGATGCCGCCGTCGATAGCGTCAATAGTGGCGACATGCACATGCAGGTCATCAATGAAAACACCAAGCTGGCGGACTATAACGGTGGGCAGGGCGTGGCATCAGGCAACTTCACGATTTTCAGCAGTGCGGGAAAATACGGCAAGATCAATCTGACCGACGGCCAGATCGAAACCGTGGGCGATTTGATGAAGGCCATCGACCGTCTGGGGATTCGTGTTTCGGCCGAGATCAACGATACGGGTGACGGCATCCTCATTCGTGATCTGGATAACGCCGGCACGCAGATGCGTGTTGTGGAGGGCAACAGCACAACCGCGGCCGATCTGCATCTTCTGGGAGGTGTCAGCGAGATCGAAAGAAACGGGCGGACTTACAAGGTGATCGATGGTTCGACGACGCAAACCATTGAGCTTGGAGAAGACGATACTCTCGACGATCTTCGCACGAAAATCAACGGGCTCTCGGCGGGTATCAATGCCTCGATCTTCGACGACGGCTCAAACCACCCCTACCGCCTCTCGGTCAACAGTGATCGCATGGGCCGGCAGGGACAATTGGTGATCGATACATCTGGCCTGGGTTTGCAGCTCGAGGAAACGGCCGAAGCCCGCGACGCTCTGATGGTCTATGGATCTCCGAACAATGTGGCTAACGGAATACTGGTGTCCTCCTCGTCCAACAAGTTTACCGATGTACTCCCGGGCCTGAACCTGGAAATCAAAGACACCTCCAACAAGGCGGTGATGATTGATATCAGCCGCAGTGATAAAAATGCCCTGGCGAACATGGAAGCCCTGGTGGAAAACTACAACCGCTTCCGCGAATCTCTCAGCGAGTATACCTCCTTCAACGAAGAAACGCTCGAAACCGGGCTCCTCTTCGGGGATAGCGCCGCATTGCGGTTGGACGTCGATCTTTCGACAATGCTCAGTGGCCGGTTTCTGGGTGTTGGCTCCATTCAGTCGCTGGCCGAAGTGGGCCTCGACATCAAAAAAGACGGTACTCTGTCCTTCGATGCGGCAAAATTCTCGACACAGTTCGAGAAAGATCCCGATGCCGTCGCCAGATTTTTCACGGGCAACAAGTCGAGCGAAACCGGCAGCGACTACGGCATCAACGTGAAACAAGAGAAAACATCGCTTAGGACCGCTTACACCGATTCGGTGATGAAAGTAACCGTCGACCATGATCTGCTCAACCAGAGGTACGACAAGGAGCCAGAGGTCGTGATCTCTTACCTCCGCAGTCTGACGCATGGCGGCACGTTCGATGAGTTCGGAATATCAATTGAGGACGGCCAGGTGCAGATCGACGAGACGATTTTCCAGGCCAAGTATCTCTCGGACAGTATTTTCGCCGACAAGCTTACCCCGCAAACCACCGGCGGTGTTTCCAATATGTTCGACGAAGTCATCGAAAAGCTTTCCGGAGAAGATGTCTCATTGATGGCCCGGCGTTTCATTACCCTGGGCACGAAAATCGATCAGAACGAAGCTAAGCTGGAACGCATGAATAAGCAATTGGAATTGGAACAAGATCGCTTGTATATGGAATTCTACAATATGGAAATTGCCATCGGGAAAATGCAGAACAATCTCTACGCGCTTGACGCAATCTATCCGATGCAGAACACGACCGCCGCTGAATCAAATTAAAGAACCAAGTATTCAAAACTAAAAGTCACGGAGGATTGGATGTCTGTTTCTTCACCCGGAAGTTACATCGAAACCGAGGTTATGACGGCCTCGCCGCAAAAACTGCAATTGATGCTGATCGATGCGGCATTGCGGTTTGCGAAACGGGCAAAAACTCATTGGAAGGCCGATGAGGAAGAAGAGGCCTGCGAAGTCTTGATCAAAGCGCAAAGGGTGATGGGTGAATTGCTGGGTGGACTCAACCGCGAAGCCAGCCCGCAACTCGTCGGCAAGATCGCTTCGGTATATGTATTCGTTTTCCGCAGCCTCATGGAATCTTCACTGGAACACGATGTGGAGAAACTTGACGGCGCGATCAAGGTGCTCGAAGTCGAGCAGGAAACTTGGCGTCAGGTTTGCAAAAAGTTGGCAGAAGAAGGCCCCGGCGAAAACGATGCGGCTACGCCCGTCACACCGCTTGGGGGGATTAGCTCGCCGATTATGCCGACACAAAAAGTGTCGTTCGATACCAGTGTAGGCGGTGGGTATTCGTTCGAAGCTTAAAGGTCCATGGGGAGCGAGGCGGTCGCACGCTCTGGGGGCACGGGTGAGATTGCCATAAATCCCATTGTCATATTTAAGTAATAAACTCATCTAATCTTCCGCTCAATCGTCTTGTTTTTTCCCATTTCGGGGGAACTATCATCGCACATTCACCGTCAAACACGGTGGAGCGGAATTTGCACAGGTGCTTTATACTGGCAGAACATTGAGGAGGCCCCACCATGGTGCGGATAGGAACGATTGCCGCGTTGCTAGTAGTCGGTGTAAGTCTATTTATGGCTGCTGGTTACGTAAACGCTAGAAGTGATTCCGACAAAACCGTGGTTCTCAAGGGTATCCCGCATGTACTGCAGAATCCCGACTTTTGCGGAGAGGCTTGTGCGGCCATGGTTCTGCAAAAGTACGGTCGTGGGCTGGACCAGGATTATGTATTCAATCAATCCGGTCTCGATCCGCTTAGCGGCCGAGGTTGCTATACAAAGGAACTGGCCAAGTCACTCGGTCGAATAGGCTTCGATATCGGTTCTGTCTGGTACCGTGTTTCGCCCAAGCAAGCCAAAACCGGTCTGGAGAAACAGTGGTGGATTTTACACGAGGATCTCGTGACGGGCACGCCCTCGATCGTGTGCATGCACTACGATGCCACACCCAAAGCGCCGGAACATTTTCGCTTGATCGTCGGTTACGACGGCGAGCGTGACGAGGTTATCTATCACGAACCCGCCGAGAAACGCGGGGCTTATCGACGCATGAAACGCCTCGAGTTCATCAAGCTCTGGCCGCTGAAATACGAGACCGACGAGTGGCTGGTTGTGCGCATGCCGCTGTTGCCTAAAAGAAACATGTCGGAGATCATACCTCCAGCATCGGTCGGACATACCGACGCAGACTATGCGCAGCACATTATGAAGCTGAAAAAGAAGCTTCCCGGAGATCGGTTTACCATCATTTTGCAACGCCCGTTTGTGGTTATCGGTGACGAGTCGCCCAGTATGGTCAAACGCCGCGCCGAGGGCACGGTCAAATGGGCGGTCGACTTGCTGAAGAAGAGCTATTTCGAAAAAGATCCCAACGAGATCCTCGATATCTGGCTTTTCCGAGACAAACAGAGTTACGAGGAAAATGCGGGCAAAATCTTCCGCTGCAAGCCGCATACGCCGTATGGATATTTTTCTCACACCGATCGCGCCCTGGTGATGAACATCGCCACCGGCGGCGGCACGCTCGTACATGAGATCGTGCATCCCTTCGTTGCCTCGAATTTTCCCGAGTGTCCCGCATGGTTCAACGAAGGGCTGGGATCGCTTTATGAGCAGTCGAGCGAGAAGGGGGGAAAGATTCGCGGGCTGACGAACTGGCGGTTGGCCGGTTTACAGGCCGCCATTCGCGCGGAAAAAGTGCCCTCCTTCAAAACGCTGACGTCTACCAGTACCCACGAATTCTACGAGGAAGATCCCGGCACGAACTACGCTCAGGCGAGATACCTTTGCTACTACCTGCAGGAGCACGACTTGCTGGAGAAGTTCTATCATAGCTTTTACGCCAAGCGAAAAACCGATCCGACCGGATACGAGACGCTCAAAGAAATACTTGGACGCCGAGATATGGCTAAGTTTAAGCGGGACTGGGAGAGTTATGTGCTAGAACTCAGGTTTCCATAGAGGATATAGCCTCATGACACTTGCAGTACAGCCGCCCTCTACTGTGAATCGGTCGCATAAGTGTGTGCTGGACCAATGGGCAACTACCCGCCGCCCATTGCGAAAAGGATTCCCATTTCGCTGTCGGGGCCGACCGGTGTATCGAGTTCTTCGGCGGCTACGCGGCCGTCGACCGTGATTACGATGAACATCTTGAGTTGATCGTCGTCACAGATTCTTGCCCGCATGCCGGGGAAGGTTTCGTCGAGCGAGTCGATGACCTCGCTGACTGTGCGGCCTTCCGCCTCGGCCGATACGGCGCCGTCGGTTGTGTCGGAGAAGAAACGCGGTATTGAAACGCTTACCATGTGTCCATTCCCATATGGCCGTTGCTAGATCTATGGATTCTCACCGCTTAGGACTTCTTCTTCAGTGAGCCAGGGGTAGCGGTTCCAGCAGAGCCAGTAGAACCCCAGTTGGCCCATCATGTGCGAAAATTCTTCGAATCCGACCGGCTTAACCAGGTAGCTGTTGGCATGGTACTTGTATGCCCGAACCAAATCTATTTCGGCCTCGGAGGAGGTCAGAACCACCACGGGTATAGACGACAATTCATCGGTGGTTTTGATAATGCTTAGTACGTCCAGACCGTCGATTTTGGGTAGCCGCAAGTCGAGCAGGACCAGTGTGGGACGCGGGTTTTTCACCGGGTCGGTGAATTCACCGCGACGAAAAAGATAGTCCAAGGCAGCTTGACCATCGCAAACGAGTTTGATTTTGTTAGCGACGCAGTGGTTGGTGAGGGTACGAGCGACCAGGTCGGCATGGTCGTTGTTGTCCTCAACATGAAGGATTATGAGTGGTTTTCCGATAATTGTTCGCTCAATACTTTCAGCATTCATGCTTGCCCTCTTGAGAATGATTAATAGTTGGTGGTTTTTCTAATTCGTTGAATTTCACTGCGCTTGTTTGACAGTAATCGGAATTTCCTGCCCTAGCACAGATTGTTTATAGCACAATTATAAAAAAATTGGATAGTTTGCCAAATTGTTCTTAGAAACGACATGAAATAAATGTGCCGATTATGCCGATGATTCCTATAAGTCAACGCAGTTCCCCCTCCTGTAAGGACTTCAATCAATGAGAAACACTATGGGGGAAAGCGGTAATATGGGTGGCATAAGTAAAGTCTATGCAAGGCGTTATGGAATTGCAAATCGATATTTGCAACCAATTATTTTGGCGCTTGCGTTTTCCAGCTATGCGATTGCTTCAGATCCGTATGCACCCTCATATGTACCTGCCGTCTATCAGCCCGCCACTTATCCTTCCGTGTCCTTGCAAGCAACTCCCCAGATTGAGAGCTTGCCGGAAGTTACTCCACCACAAGAGCCCATTCCGCTGGTGGTACGATCGCGCTCAAAGTGCCCTAATTCTCGATATTTTCAGGTTTTGCCCGCTGGGTTGATGTACAGATCGTATCTTGCCGGTGTTAAGGAACCGCGTTTGGCGAGTAAATGGGTGTACGAGAAGGATTTTGGTTGGATGTGGGATGTCAACCTTGGTGGTCGGGTGGGCATCCTCCGTTATGGGACTGACGATCCGCTCACTCCTGAGGGTTGGCAAATCGACATCGAGGGTGCTGGCCAGCCGCGTCTGTCGTTCGAACATGATACCGAGGTGATTGCCTGCGACTATCGGGCCGGAGTGCTTAGCACCTACGCTGAGGGGCCAAACCATTATAAGTTTGGCTACTATCATCTTAGCGCCCATCTAGGTGATGAGTGGATGTTGCGGTTTCCGGGATCCAGGAGGATCAACTATAGTCGTGACGTTATGATTATGGGGTACTCGCATTTCTGGACAACCGACCTGCGACTCTACGGTGAGGTGGGATATGCATTTTGCCGGGGTGATTTAACCGAGCCTTGGGAATTTCAATTTGGCGTTGAATATAGCCCATTAATGCCTCGTGGTATTCGGCCTGCACCGTTTTTTGCCGTAAACGGACATCTCCGCGAGGATAATGATTTCTCGGGCAATTTAACGGTTGAGACGGGCTTACAGTGGCGGGGAGCAACCGGTAGCCTGTTCCGCCTGGGGATGATCTATTTCAACGGTATGAGCGATCAATTCGAGTTTGTCGATTGTTTTGAAAACAAGATCGGAATGGGGATCTGGTACGATTTCTAATCCGCAATCGGCAAATGTTATGCTGGTTGCTGGTCTCCAAGTGAGGCTTGACATTAGTCTTACTTATGATAAGCTTGGCTAATGGTTCTCTGTATGCTTCATGCCCACCTCCACTCATATTTTGCCATGAATATAGAAACGTTGCGAATTTTTTGCGATGTTGTTCGTCATCAAAGTTTTTCGCGTGGCGCGAGCTGTAATAATGTCAGCCAGTCGGCGGCCACGCAGTCGGTTCATCGCGTAGAGAAGCATTTTGGAACCCGCCTTGTCGATCGCAGCAAACGTCCGTTTGTGTTAACCCCCGAAGGCCAGGCCTGTCACGAAGGTTTCCGCGAGGTCTTGGAACTTTACGATACGGTCGACGCGCGGGTGCGGAGTTTGCAATTGGAAATTGCGGGCACGGTGCGCGTGGCTGCGATTTATTCGGTGGGCTTGCACGACATGAGCCGCCGCATGCAGGAATTCATGCGGCGTTATCCCAAAGCCAAGGTGCAATTAGAATACCTGGGACCGACCAAGGTTTACGATGCCGTGCAAAACGCCGAGGTGGATTTGGGCATAGTATCCTATCCGGTGGGTACGGCCGATATCAAGGTGATCCCCTTGCGCAGCGAGGACATGGTGCTGGTTTGCCCGCCCACGCATCCGTTGGCAAATGTGAATGAAGTCGGCTTTGATCGGATTAATGATGAGGAGTTTGTAGGCTTCAGTCGCGATCTGATTATTCGCAAGGAAATCGACCGTTGTTTACGCAAGCAAGGCGTTTCGGTACGCATAGTGATGGAATTCGACAACATCGAAACCATCAAACAGGCGGTGGAAATCGGCAGCGGGATCAGCATTCTGCCGGAGCCTACCGTTCTGCGGGAAGCGAAAGCCGGTTCACTTTCAGCCGTGCACCTGGCCAACCGACCTTTGCGCCGTCCGGTGGGTATCGTGCATAGGCAGCGTAAAATCTTTACACCCACGGCAATTAAATTTATAGAGCTGCTGCAATCGGTGCACGAAGAAAGTTCTTATGAATCTGCGGCCAAAGCTCCCGCGGATACGGTGTAAAAGCAAGTATTGGACTTTTGCAAAATTGTGAGTCAAGGACGCCATGCACGAAGAGGAATTTTCCGTACGATTTGAGCCGAGTGGGAAGACGGCTTATGTTCTCGCCGGTACGCGTCTAGTCGAAGCTGCGGCCGTGGCCGGTCTGAACGTGGATTTGCCTTGCGGCGGCGAGGGAACCTGTGGAAAGTGTCGCGTTCGCCTGATCCAGGGCGCCGTAAAACCCACGATTAGCGAGACCGACCATTTTTCGCAAAAGGAACTCGACGACGGATGGCGTTTGGCCTGCCAGACCACGGTTGAGCGGGCGGCTGTTGTCGAGATACCGCAAACGTCGTTGCTGGAGACGCATCACAAGATCCTCGCCGATCTGCATGAAACGGCTAGTGTGCCCTCGGATCCGAACGTCCGCAAGCAGTTCGTCGAATTGAGCGTTCCGCAAAGAGGAGATGATGACGCCGACCTTATCCGCCTTGAAAAAGCAGTAGGGCCGATAGATTTGGATCTGGATATGTTGCGGGAGCTACCCTCGAAATTTCGCAAGCAAGGCTTCAGCGGCACGGCTGTCATGCTCGACGGCGAGTTGATTGATTTCGAGCCGGGTGACACACGCGATGAGTCATTTGCCGTGGCCGTCGACCTGGGCACGACCACCTTGGCGGCCGTACTTCTGGATCTGGATTCGGGCGTGCAACGGGCCGTCGTTTCGCGACTCAATCCACAAACCACACTGGGCGACGATGTGCTCTCGCGAATCCTCCATAGCCGTGAAAATCCGCAGGGACTCAACGAGTTGCACGAGAGCGTGACGACGGCCGTCAATGAGATGGTCGGCGAGTTGGCCGACGAGGCAGGCGTGGACCGACGTCGGATTTACGAAGTGGTTTTGGCGGGCAATACCACCATGCAACAGCTTTTTTGCCGTATCGATCCGGCCAGCCTGGGTGAGATACCTTTTGTTCCGGCTACGGGGCATGGCTTGAACGTCACGGCCGCGAAGTTGGGCCTGTGTATCCATCCTCGTGGACGGCTACACGTGATGCCCGTGATCGGTGGTTTCGTCGGCGGTGATACGGTTGCCGGAATCTTGGCTACCGAAATGGCCGAGGCCAATGGTCCGACACTTCTGGTAGATATCGGCACCAATGGAGAGATCGTGCTGGCATGCGATGGCCGTCTCAGGGCCGCTTCGACGGCCGCCGGACCGGCGTTCGAAGGAGCCCGCATTTCACAAGGCATGCGCGGCAGTCACGGCGCCATCGAAAAAGTTCTTATCGAGAATTCAGACGGCGATGCACGGTTACGTTTCAACGTGATCGGCAATCTGGCGCCGGTTGGACTTTGCGGGTCGGCTTTAATCGATCTATCGGCGGAGCTTCTGCGGCAGGGGATACTTTTGCCGCAGGGTAGACTGTGCATGCCCCACGAGTTGCCGTCCGGATTATCGGATGACTTACGCGACCGAGTCCTGTCGGACGGAAAACATGCGTCTTTCATGCTGGCCACAGCGTCCGAATCCGACCTGGATCGTGCCATAGTCGTCACTCAAGCCGATTTTCGTGAGTTGCAATTGGCCTCCGGGGCGATTCGTGCGGGAGTCGATCTTCTGCTTCGCCGCGAGGGGCTTTCACCGGGTGATTTGGACCGCGTG
>JAFGTN010000850.1 GCA_016934075.1 Pirellulales bacterium | reverse complement strand
GACGCGGTCTGCAACATGGTGCCGATATCCTGGGCGGTCAAGCCCAAGCGGGCGGCGGCGACCGTGTCGACCCGGAATTGCCTCGACGGTCCGGCCACGATCAATCCGTCGTTGACGTCCACAACGCCCGGAATCGTTTCGATAGTCTCGGCGATTTCCGCAGCTTTCTCTTTCAGCAGTGCCGTGTCGGTGGAGAAAATTTTGATCTCCACTGGATCAGGAGACCAGGTAAGATCGCCGATGAGATCGGCCAGGACACCAGGAAACTCGGTGTGCAAGGCGGGTTCCGCCGCATGAATCTTGTCGCGCAGCTCGTCAATCACCTCTTCGGTGGTGCGGTCGCGATTCGAGCGAAGCTTGACGAGGAAGTCGCCCGTGTTCGGTTCCGCGATCGCCAAGGCGAGTCTGGCACCGGTTCGCCGCGAGAAACTCTCGATCTCCGGCGTGTCGCTCAGGATCTGCTCCACATGGCGCAACATACGGTCTGTTTCCGTGAGGCTCGTGCCAGGCCGGGTGAAGTAGTCCAGCACGAAAGCACCCTCGTCCTGCTTGGGGAGGAAGTCCGTTTCCAGTTGCCGATACATGGCCACGCCGGCGGCAGCCACCAGCACAATGCAGACGGTACTAACGACGAGGTGCCGCAACGCGCGTCGGACCACCCACTCGTAGACGGCGATCAAGCCACGCAGCACCAGTCCGCCCTGTTCGAGTTCATCTTGGGGCGGTCGATCCCGCTTGGGTATCAGCAGCGTTGCGACCACAGGCGTCCAAGTTACGGCCAGCAGAAGAGAGGACAGCAACGCGAAGACCATGCTCAGTGCCAGGGCACGGAAAAAAACACCAGGAACGCCGCCGAGAAAGGCGAGGGGGATGAAAACGACCACGGGAGTCAATGTGCTGCCGATCAGTGGAAATCCCACTTCCCGAATCGCGCGGCCCACGGCCTCGTGAGCCGAGAGCCCGGAGAGCACCTTAGCATAGATCGCTTCGACGACCACAATCGCGTCGTCAATAATCAATCCGATCGCCGCGGCGATGCCGCCCAGCGTCATCAAGTTGAAACTCATGTGACATGCGCGAATGCCGACTAGCGTGAACAAGACTGTGACGGGGATAACGGCAGCGGCTACGACTGTGGTGGAAATGCTCCGCAGGAATAAATAAAGCACCAGTGCCGAAAGCGCCAGGCCGATGAGAATGCTCTCCCAGACGCTTCGCACCCCTTCTCGGACAAACAACGACTGGTCGTAGAAGAAGGCCAGGTGCATGTCAGGCGGCAGTTCGCTTCGCAGCTGTGCCAACTCGTGCTGGAGCGCATCGGCGATCGCTACCGTGTTGCCGTCCGGTTGGCTGTAGACGTTCAGCAGAACGGCCTCTTTCCCGTCGGCCGTCACGATGTTGAACTGGGGAGCGGCGCCTCGACGCACAGTAGCGAAATCACGCACCCGCACCGGCGACTTGTTCGACCAGGCCACCACCACGTTGCAAATCTCATCGCTGCTGTGGATGCGGTTGTCAACCACATTCAAATAGAGCTGGTGGTTCTCTTCGGCCATGCCAGCCGGGACAAACAAGTTGCTGGCGGCCAGGCCCGCAGTCACTTGATCCAGCCGAAGATGATAGGCTTCGAGCTTCAGTGGGTCTACCACGACGTGATATTCGGGAACCCGACCGCCCACCAGATTTACCCGCGCCACTCCCTTGAGCCGCAGAAAGCGGGGATAAATGTCATAGCGGGCCGTCTCCCACAACTCGGTGGCGCTACGCGTGTCGCTTGTCAAACTGATGCCGATGATCGGAAAATTAGTGAATCGCGGCTGGAGGACAACATTTGGGCGGGCACAAGGCGTCTCGACTTCGTTATGGTCGTGTTCGGTTCAGAAGCAGTGGTAGGTTTTCCGGCCTGATCCCGCTCGCTTCAATCAGGTCACCTGCGGTCCGGGCCAGCGTATCGATCGCCTGTAAACGGGCCATACGTACCTGAAGCGCCTGGCTCCTGGCCGTATACACACGCAACAGGTCCACTTGTCCCGCCTCGTACAGGTCCTCCACCGCCCGCAACTGTCTGACCAATTCCTTATCACTATCCGTGTGAAACCGCTGTACCAGATAGCGTGCACGCTCATACTGACTCAGGGCCGTACCAATCTCAATACTAGCCTGCGTGAGGAGCGAGCCTCCATCTCAGCCAGAGCGACGTCCGCCGCCGTGGCCAGGCTGGCATTGTAACGCCGCCGAAGCATTTCGAGCAGATTCTCGTTCAGGTCGGCCAGCGATTTTCTCAATTCATGTAACTTGCGATGGTATAGTACGGCGAAGAATCGCCGTTGGGTCTCGGCCACGCTACGCAACTCCGCCCCGACAATGTTCCATCGGGTCCGATCCAATTGCGCACAGCCTGAGAGACACCGGTATCGTGGTTGGTGCGCCAACTCAACGGTCTGCATGATTTGAACGGAGTTCACCACCGAGCCGGTATCGCCGCCCGCGAAGCGAGGCTCCGGCTGCACCGTAACCTGCACCGATGGGTCATAAGGATACGATTTGGCAACGCACAATGCAGCCCGGCTGACAGGCTCGTCTTGGCGAAGGGCAACCAACGAAGGGTTTTCACGCAGCGTTGTCTCGATTGCCCCCTCCAACGTCAGCCAAATAGCACCGACCGGCCGCTGGATCTCTTCGTCCTTGCTAACTCCACCCTCACTAACTATGTGAGGATCATCCGGCTTCTGGTCATCAACCGGGAGCGGCATCTCCGCGGAAACCAGCCTGATAGTAGATGTTTGGCTTGCGGCCGTGTTGTTGATCGGCTGTGGTGATTGCGGCACGGCCGATTCATGGGCGGACTGGCCAGCACTGCGGCATCCAGCGATCGACAGAATCAGTACGGTCAGCCAGAGACGCACGTCAAATCCTTTGTAAAATCGAATGAGCATTGACAAGCAGTAATACTCTTGCCAGAACTCCCCAATCACCCTATTATGACGGTTGCGTTTGCACACCTAGATGCTCGGCAGTATCGTCTGCCGACGCGTCAGACTTTAGCAGTTAAAACGATTGTGTAACTCTGGTGTGTTAACGCTTTTTAGGCGCGGGGGATGATGTTAAAATAGCCGTTTTGCATTGTATGGCGAATCACATCGAGTTTCTGGCCGCATTGGGGGCAATCAGCGGACGTTTCTTCATCGAGCACTCAACCTCATCCTGCAACATCGTACAGGATGTGATTCCCATTACTGGCCGGTTTATATCACATGTCAAGTGGTTTTCCACCCAAGTCGTTCGATTCGACATCTCCACACGGGCGGCACTACCGGGTTTCATACCATTTCAACGCTTCTTTTGCAGCAAGGTCCCACTGCTGACGTTTTGATCCTTTCCTGCTTTTCATGAAGTCGACGTTCAAAGTCGAGATCAAGTGAGCTATGGCTGTGTCGCAATAGCGGTAACGATCAGCCCCTTGAAAATGCCGCGGCCTCTGGTCATCGAGCAACGGTCGCAGGAAAGGGATTCGGCTGGACGTGTATCGATCGGTTACACCGCGGACTGTGGACTCGTAACGTGATTACGAAGCTCGTTTTCAGTAAGCAAACCTTTGAAGCCGGATATAGGACGCCGTATCGGACGATGCTAAGGAATGAATGCATTGGTCAAGCACGGTGTGCGTCCCGACCTCAAACACGTATCCAAATGCCAGAGATTGTTTTGCAGCCGAGTCGAGCGGATGCAGCATTCAACACTTGCGACGCGCCAAGGCCGACAATCCCACCAGGCACAATGGCAACAAGCCGACAAACGTCGACGGCTCGGGCACCGATTGGTCAACTGTGCCGCTACCATAATTCGTAGCCAGGATTCCCAAGTCGCTGACATCCACAAAGCCGTCTCCATTGAAGTCGGCCTGTTCCCATACGTGGCCACCACCTGTGCCATAATTTGTGGCCAGAATGCCCAGATCGGACACATCCACAGTCCCGTCGACATTGGCATCGCCGTCAATAGCGTGTTTAACGATCAGCACCATCGTACTGGGTGTGAATGTCGGTTCGAGGAACAACCCGTTGCCCAGGAGCATGTTTTGATATGTGTCGAATTCGCCCGACACCGAGTCGAATGTCATGATGGTGAAGGTGTTTCCGATGCTGGGTGTGAATCCATTAATGAGAGACATCTCCAGCGTGCCATCCAGATCAATAGAGCCCGTCGCGTGGAGCACGTCGTACTCGCTGCCAGGATTCATCCCGCCGAGTTCCATGTTGAGTGTGGAGGCATCAGTAAATGCTATATCGCTGACCATCACATCGGCTGGGCTCAATCCCGGCGAGTAGGTGCCCGCGAAAACCACATCGCTGAAGGTTCCCACGCCCTTGACGTATCCGTTAAGCGTAATCTGCTCCGAACCCGAGTTGCCCACGATCGTGCCGTTGTTCATCAACGGCTTAGCTGCGTCATTGGGGGTATCGACCGTTCCATATCCGACGATATTCTTGCCGAACTCGACCAGCAGCCCATTTGGGGCGGCCAATGTACCGGCTAAACGACCGTAGCCGATCTCCGTTAGCGACCCAAGCACGGCCTCGTTCTTGTCATTTATCGTGACCGTGTTGTCATTGACGTAGAGTACGCCATCACTGGTGAAGCCGTCGTAAGCGTTGGTGTCGCCGATGGTGAGTGTGTCGTCGGCGTCGATGATCGAAGCATATCCGGCAGCGATTTTAGCCTCGACACTCCCTGAAAGAACCACATTGTCACCTATTCCTAAAGATACGCCGTTAGGTGCTGCAAGCGTACCGCCTTCTAGCGAAGTTAGCGGTCCGAGATCGATAAATCCTTTTGAATGGAGCACCATGCGAGCCGTTGGAGCGGTGATTTCAAGCGTACCGTCGGTGGAAAAACCTGTGTAGCTGTTGGCGTCCCCGATTTCCAATGTGCCATCGCTTGCGGTAATGGTCATGCCACCGACATACGAGCTGCCCGTCAGAACCAGCGTTCCACTACCAGTCTTTACCAGGCTGCCGCTGCCGCTGATGACACCGGAATAGGTTGTGCTGGGCGAATCGTCGGCTCCAACCGTGAGCGTGCCGGTGCCAAGGTCGATGGGGGCGTCGCCGCTCATGGATCCCGCATCGAGATTGAATGTTGCCAATTCGAGGCTACCCGGGCTGTTCAACTGCATTCGTCCCGCAACGGTCGTTTGGTCTACAAGTGCCCATACCTGGGAACTGGTAATCGTACCGTAGTTCTGGACACTGTAAATATCCACGACGGAGCTCAAGGAAGGAGTTCCACCACCGAAGAATGCCTGGTTGACGACCGATGTGGCCGAAAGGTCGCATCGCGCCTGTGAAAGGTTTGTGGTGGACCAGGTGTCCGTGGCCGTGTCGTAGATGTCAACAGCGTCATTGTAGATGCCAGAGCCGCTGTACCCCCCAGCGAAGAAGACCTTGCCCATGGTTGAGGTAGCCGAAAGGTAGCATCGCGCCTGTGAAAGGTTTGCGGTGGACCAGGTGTCCGTGGCCGTGTCGTAGATATCCACGACGTCACTGAAGAAACCGGAGCCGCTGTACCCACCTCCACCACCAAAGAAAACCTTGCCTCCGGCCGAGGTGGCCGAAAGGCTTTCTCTTGCCACAGAAAGATTTGCGGTGGACCAGGTGTCCGTGGCCGTGTCGTAGATATCCACGACGTCGCTGTAGCCGCTGCTGCCGGACCCACCACCAAAGAAAACCTTGCCTCCGGAAGAGGTGGCCGAAAGGGAGCATCGCCCCTGTGAAAGATTTGCGGTAGACCAGGTGTCCATGGCCGTGTCGTAAATGTCAACGACGTCGCTGTAGCCGCTGCTGCTAACTCCACCACCGAAAAAAACCTTGCCTCCGGCCGAAGCGGCCGAAAGATACATTCGCTTCTGTGAAAGATTCGTGGTGGACCAGGTGCCCATGGCCGTGTGGTAAATGTCAACAACGTCGCTGTAGCTGCTGCCGTCGTACCCACCACCAAAGAAGACCTTGCCACCGGCCGAGGTGGCCGAGAGATCGCCTCGCGCCACTGAAAGGTTTGTGGTGGACCAGGTGTCCGTGGCCGAGTCGTAGATGTCCACGACATCTAAGTAATCACCGAGGCCTTCGTACCCACCACCAAAGAATACCTTGCCACCGGCTGAGGTGGCCGAAAGGTAACTTCGCCCCTCTGAAAGGTTTGCGATGGTCCAGAGCGGTACCCAATCCTCGGCTTGCAGTGCGTTGTTGGCCGTTAGAAGGATTGCTGCCAAAACGACAACAAGGAAAAGGGGACGTAATCTCTTGCTACAAGCGCTATATCTTAGGGTATTCATCTTTGGCACTCCTTATTGTTATGCGACGTGTTTAATTCACTCGCCCTCAGGCGAATAGATGGCAGAGTAAAACATATGTTCAAAACAGTTGTGTGTGCTTTACTCTTCAGGTGCCAAGCTTTTACGTAGTATCCAGTAGCAATGTTACGAACAAAGCAATCGTAGAGTACACTAGACTACAAGACGGAAACCGAGCCCGATGACGGTGGCGATAATTTTTATGCTGTTATTGAAGACGGCACAGTCAATGAACCGAGGAGCTTCTAGAGAGAACTCCTGTTTTAGGCATTTTACTTTGCGCTACCCGTGGATCATTTGAAATGCAGACATCAACAAATTATGCGTGAAGGACTTCAGTTCGTAGCTCACGATGTTACAGAACCTACCGGATTTAGCCGATAGTCGTTTAGTCGAAAAACTGAACCTTACACGCGACAGACAACCTGGAAGCTATTCTCTGTCGACAGTTTAGGTACTCACCATACCCATCCGTAGAAATTCAGAAATGCTTACTCAGTGTAGCATTGCGGTGTGGACGGTCAATAACCCGATCTAGGGTTATCCTGGTTCAGCTTGAGATATCAATCAAGATCAGCTTGACTGACATACCGGGGCTTTCAACGAGAGCCCGGTTCTGGGACAATATGTGCTCGTTACTGGGATCATTCAAAATAATCTAGAAGAAACAATAACATGCCGGAACTCAATCTTTCCGTATCCAAGGGCTGGATAGCCCAGCGACTGGATGTCTGCTTCGACCGCGAATATTACTTCAATCCCGAACGTCGCTACGAGATCGATGCTCGATGCGCGGAATATGTCGAGCGCAAACTGGGTGACCTGGGGGCCTGTTTCACCGAATCCAATTTAGGTCGCCGGGAGTTCATCCGGCCCGACCAAGTACTCATCGGCGGTATCCAGCCCAACATGATCTTGGGCATGTTGCTTGGCGCCGAGTTCGTGCCAGGCATGGATAAGGATGCCGATATCACGCCCGAGTGTTTTGCCGGTCGACCGCTTGATGAACTGCCGCCCCCGACCGCGCTCGTCGATCATCCCTTGATCCGCCAGTTCGACGAGCAGATCGAAACCATTCGCCAGGAAGGCCGGCACCGGCCCATACCACCTTTTTTCTGGGATGCGTCCGGCCGCGCGGCAGTGCATGGATCGCTGACCTCGGCCCAAAAGTTCCTGGGGGCTTCCGTGCTCATGAACCTGGCTGCCGATCCGGACTCGATCATACCGATGTTGAATTGGATCACGGATGCGAATTCCGTGCTCGTGAATCATTTTGCAAAAACGGCCGGCATAGAGAATATGGAACAAATCCACGTGGGCGAGTGCTCGGGCTGCATGGTGGGCGGCGGTCAATTCGAAGAATTGATCGTGCCCCAGGCCTCGCGGTTGGGCGAGACGGTAGCGGCGGTGCGTTTCCATTCTTGCGGCAAAAGCGATCATTTATTGACGGCATTCGCGAAGATCACAAACCTGGGTTCGCTCGACCTGGGCGGCGAGACGTCGATGGCACTGGTGCGAGACACATTTAGGCCCGACTTCCCCGTCAGCATGGCCCCGCCGGTCATGCTGCTATCGGGCGAGGATCCCGAGCCGGTTCTCGATTGGGCCCAGCGAACCTTTGAGGAAAACAATGGCGGAACTCTAACTGTGGTATGTCATTTGGAGGCACAATACAATTTGGAGGCGATCCGAGCGCTGGCAAGCAAGGTTTCAGATATGTCTTAGTCCGGATTGTGGAAATGACGAATGTCGAAATCGGAATGAAGAATGATCGAACCATCGCTCTGAGTATACCTGAACTCAAGATTTCATCATTCAATTATTCTTAATTCTTTCCTCATTCGAGCTTCTTCATTCCTCATTTTTCCCGGATTGATCTCTCTCCACAATGTGATAAAATGCGTCAGATCTTCATCCCCGAAACGGTGCCTTTCAACAAGGGAGTCTTGCCATGGCCGAATCGACAATCGGCGTAGCCATTCACGGGGCGGGTGACGTCGCCCATGCCCACGCGTTGAGTTGGATAAAAAATCCCCGCGCGCGGGTCGTTTCCATCAGCAGCCGCTCGCCGCAAAGCGCCCAGGCCCTGGCCGATAGATTGGGACTGGTCTGCGATGTGCGGCACAAATACGACGAGGTGTTGGCCGACCCGCGGGTTAATATCGTCGACATCTGCAGCCCCAACCACGTGCATGCCGAACAGGGGATCGCGGCAGCCGAAGCCGGCAAACATATCTTCGTCGAAAAGCCTATGGCCATGTCTCTGG
>JAFGTN010000849.1 GCA_016934075.1 Pirellulales bacterium | reverse complement strand
GTTTGTGTATTATCGTTTTTCCTCATGGCAGATATATAACACCTGAGATGGGGCCGCGGAAATTGCCCTTGGCGCATTTGCAGATTTGGCTAAACTTACAAATAGGCCGTGCCGATAGGAATCACTGATGAACGATATGACCCAAGCAAAATACAAAAAGCGAGCCAAGATTTTCAAAGCGATGGCACACCCTTCGCGGTTGTTGATCATCGATGAGCTTTCAATAAGCGGTGAACGATGCGTTTGTGAGTTGACCGATATGGTCAGAACAGATACGTCAACTGTCTCGTGTGATTTGGCACAACTACGAGATGCAGGCTTGGTAATAGATGAAAGACGAGGCTCAATGGTTTATTATCGACTTGGAGTTAGTTGCATCCTGGATTTCTTCGAATGTGTTGAAGCAGCAATGATATCCAAAACCGAGTGCAAGCCACGATTATTGAATTAGCGTATTGACGACCAGAGAAACATAAAATTTTTTACCTAAACATTTGGCGATTTAGCCAAATAGCCCAGCATTAAGTTTGCCGATCCAAGGAGTCTTTCTAATGGATAAAAAGCAATTATCTATCCTGGCCACGCTGGTTGGGATCTTTCTATTCGCCTACTTAATTAACTTCTCCAGCCCGAAGATCCAGAACGCCATAATGGAGTCGTTCTATATGCTTCAGTGGTATGTGCGTTATCACACGCTAGCCTGCGTGGTTCCGGCCATGTTTATTGCCGGAGCCATTGCGACGTTTTTCTCGAAGGAAGCCGTACTTCGCCACTTAGGGCCAAAGGCCAACAAGGTCGAGGCTTACAGCGTTGCATCCACGTCCGGTACGGTATTGGCAGTCTGTTCGTGTAGCGTATTGCCCATGTTTGCGGGCATATACAGAGTCGGAGCCGGACTGGGACCGGCTTCGGCCTTCCTTTATTCCGGCCCGGCGATCAACGTCATGGCCATCTTCCTGACCGCTCGTGTACTCGGCTTTGATTTGGGAATTGCGCGAATCATCGGGTCGGTCGTATTTGCCGTTGTGATCGGTTTGATTATGGCCGTTATCTTCCGCAAAGATGAAGAAGAGCGAACGGCCGCAGTGATGCAGTTGCCCGACCCGCCGCCTGCCAAGCGTAGTCTGTGGCAGACGGCGCTGTTTTTCGTTTGCATGATCACGTTTCTTGTTTTCAGCGATTGGGCTAATCCCAGTCAGACGATCATAGAAAAGACCGATGGCACGCATATACACGCAACAGTGTTGATTCGCACGGCTGAGACTTATCGGGTACAACTCGAAGAGCCACTCGGCGACATGAAAAAGGGCACCAAGCTGATGCTCAACATAAGTGACATTGCTTCGGAGACTGACCACACTACCGAGGGTTACGAATGGGTCGCTTGGGTATTTCATCATCGATGGTACATTGCCAGCGGCTTTTTCCTGGCGGTATTGGTCATGTCGTTCACTTGGTTCGACCGTGAAGAGCTTACCGAGTGGATGGACCAAACGTGGAGCTTCTCGAAATCGATCATCCCGCTGTTGTTCGGAGGCGTACTCGTAACAGGATTCGTCGGGGCCTTAATTCCCGAACACATCGTGGCTAGCTGGGTGGGTGGCGACAGCTTCACATCCAACCTGGTGGCGTCGATGATCGGCGGTATGTGGTACTTTGCAACGTTGACGGAGATTCCAATTCTGGAGGCGCTCATCGGCCTGGGCATGGGAAGAGGACCAGCGCTTGCCCTGCTTTTGGCCGGCCCGGCCCTATCCTTGCCGAGTATTGCGGTCATCTACAGCGTGATCGGATTCAAGAAGACGGCCACATTTGTCGTGCTCACGGTTATCATGAGTACTTTTGTTGGAATGGTCTTCGGCTGGTTTTTTGTGTAGGATTCCGGCGCGGGCCAAATAATAAACCATTTAATATAGGAGACCACAGTATGAAACTTATCCAAATTTTGGGCACTGGTTGTGCCAAGTGTGAGAAACTGAAGCAAAATGCGGAAGAAGCGATCACACAATCCGGTGCTGAAGCTACCGTAGAAAAAGTTACAGACATTAACGAGATTACAAGTTTTGGTGTGATGATGACACCGGCTTTGGCTATTGATGGCGAAGTCAAACTCGTCGGTAAAGTTCCCTCGCCCGCTGAAATTGCGGCGCTATTAGAGTAAGCGACATTCCGAACCAGATCGGCATGACCAAAGGACAGACGGAAGTTTCCGATGAAACGATCAGTCGGGTGACCGCTGTTGCTACTGAAAAGTTAGACAGTTAGGTTTTCCTAACAATGAAAATGATGAGCAACGAATGGATTAATGAATGCGTTCTCTGGACGACTCATCGCGTTTCAGAATTGGCAAATCAATCTCAACAAGATATCCCGGTCCGGTAACAAGTAACCGTTGGGAACCGAATCAACAAATGCAGGTTGCCTGCCTGCATCATTTTGGGAGAATAAGATTATGGAATTGAAACAAGCAGTGGCAACTTGCCTGATTGCATTCTTCGCGGCGACCATCGTCGTGTTAATCGCCCACTCCCGCATTGCCGTTACAACCACAAGATGAGTCCGGGCCCTCTGCGCCGGAACTGCCTGGTAAGGATATTCCGCTCCCGGATGCTATGCCAAGCGATGGCGATACGATGCCGCCTTTGCCAATTCCTCAATCCTGATAATAAAGACATCTAGCAAGCACAATTGACTCACAATAAAGACAAATGAGTAAAATCACAAGACGACAGAGCTACCTCCGCAATCATGTATTGTGTGTCACTACACACCTGGTAAAGAAATAAGTAGATGGTGCTAATGCCGCTCCAAAGTCAATCACGAAAATAAACTGTGCCACGTGCCATGAAATGAAAGCGAATCACCCCGAATGATCACTTGATCTTCAATTACCTATTGAAAGCGGCATTTGCCGCGAAAGGAGTTCCTAATGAGACGAATGGCCCTACCATTTGTAATGTTCACGATGATTATCATCGGATTATCACATCCATCCAGTGCGGCCGACGCCAAGAAGGCTGGAGTTAAAACACCGCCTGATCGTGTTGTTGTTATGTACTTCCACCGTACAAAACGATGCCCAACCTGCCAACGCATGGGAAGCTATTCGGAAGAGGCCGTTAAGAAAGGCTTTCCCAAAGAAGTTAAAAAACGCACCGTGGAATTCCATTACATCGATTTCCAGGACCAAAAGAACGCTGCCTTGACAAAAGGTTACAATGTCAGCGGCCCAGCGCTGATAGTGGTAAAGGTTGAGAAGAACAAGGCCGCGAAAGTCAATAACCTTAAGGAAATCTGGACCAAGAACAACGACAAGGAAGCGTTTCTCAAGTATGTCCGTGACAACGTAAAGGCATATCAACCACTGACATGGTTGGCTTACTATCCAACGCGAAGAACACAAACAAGATCAGCCACTCCGACATAAGAGAAAGGCCAAGAGATAAGATTCCCCAAAGAAGAATCTTGAGTGTCCACCACAGGACTTCACATGCAAAACAGAGATGCAGTCATATACAGTAACTCCTTGACGTCCTAAATCCTCCGTCACAAATCCCCCTTCACATCTGATCCCTCAAATCTGTCCTCTGTCCTTTATCCCACCGTCATCTTCCGCGCGATTGAAACGATAGGGATTGGGGCTGTTGTTGGCGGTTTGGGCGTTGCGGGCCGAGAATCGTTTGGCCTGCTCGACGATATCGAGACCCACGCTATCGCTCCAGACGCTGAGCAATTGCTGCGTGACGGGGCCCGTTCGACCCGTGCCGATCGCTTCACCGTCGAGCCTGGTACAGGGCAGAATTGAAAAGGGCGTGGCCGTGAAGAAGGCCTCTTCGGCATGTATCACGTCGTAGGATTCGATGTTTTTTTCGCGGACGGTTATGCCCAATCCAGAGGCCAAATCCATTGCGTACCGGCGGCTGATGCCGCGGAGGATATTCCGCGGCTCGGGTGTCCATAGTTCGCCGCCGACAACGATGAAAAAGTTGGCGCCCGTACCCTCTGTAACAAAACCATCGGGATCGAGCAGCAGAGCCCATGCATGCGGGTCGCCGGTGAGGGCTACCTGGATATTGGCCATCATATAGTGCAGCCGGCTGCGGTTCTTCATCTTCGGATCGATGAGTTCGGCCGGAACGGCCCGCTGCGAAGGAATCACGGCATGTACACCCTCGTCGTAGAGATGACCGACAGCTCCCATCGTGAGTGAAAGCGGAAAGTCGGAGATGACCAGCGTGGGTCCGGGATCGCCACCCAGCACGGGATGATAGATGGACAGCGGACCGCGCGAGACGTTGATCATCAGCCGGTCTTCGTCGTCGGCGTCCATGAAAGGCCGGTTGCGATCGATCACCTCATGGGCCAGCGACTCCAGTTCTTCCACCGGCATGGCAAACGGGATACGCAGCGTTTTCACTGATCGATACAGGCGTTCCAAGTGTTCGCGGAGCTTGAACTGTACGCGATTGAAGCTTCGCGTCATCTCGAAAACCATATCGCCGAACATCAGGGCCGAATCGAATATCGAGATCGACGCTTCGGCCTCGGGCACGTAACGTCCGTTGATGTATACTACCCGTCCGGTCTGCCGAGACGCGCCGGTTCGGTTGTTTTCACATTCTTGAAAGGTTGTCATGGTTTATGGTCTCATGTTATGCGTCTGGTTGGTGCTCGGTAATTTGTCGTGCGGTCCCAGTAGTTTTACTTCATGTAGACAGAGACCGTATCGGCCTCCGGGTGGATTGAAAAGCAACTTCTCGCCATTACGGCCGCCGCTGAAGTTGGCCGAGTAGCATAGCCACAGTGTGTGGCCGTCGGGGCTGACGAACTTGCTGGGAAAATTCAAGAAGTATCCCTGTTCGCCGAAGTCTTTCATATAGGCGACCATCCGCCAAGGGCCGGTAATCGTGTCGGCTTCGAGGATATAGGACGTCATTTTCGCCATCGTCGGCCAGCCGTCTGTAATACACATCAGGTACTTTTTCAGACCGGGGACGTATGTTGCCGTAACACAGCCCATGTGGTTGTTCCACTCTATCAACGGCTTGATATCGTCGAACTTGTCTGTCCAGACGGGCTTGCCGGCGGGATCGTGGCCGGCGAAGAATTCGTAAGCCCCCAGGTTGTTGATTGTTTCGGGCGACGGCTTGACGCGAGCCATGTAGATTTGATCGGCCGTGATCCAGCTCAGGTTTGCATGATCGAAGTCGCTCTTGCAAGTATCGATCACGCTAAACGCTTGCCCCGGCTTACCCAATTTGATACAAGGACGCGGCTTGGGATCGTTCTCCAAGGCGCCCATGCCCAACAAGTACGCCTTGCCGTCGGGCGAATGTTGCATGTTCTTGCCGAAGTCGACGAAATGCGGAGCGCCCATCTTGACCGGGCCGAGGAATTCCTTGGGTTCGGGAAAAAGCGGTTTTGCGGGCGAAAGCGGCGAAGGACTCCAGGTTTTGCCGAAATCGCGTGAAATCTGGAACCCCGGCATGGGGCCCAGGTTGGGCCAGTTCCACTGATATCCATTATGCACGTAAGCCCCGCCCGGTCCGAGGCAGTAGGTGGCGTAGTACCAAACACCATTGTAAACCAGAGAGCCCGCCGGGTAGCGACCCACGTATGGGATGGCGCTGCCGAGCTTGGGCGGAGACGTGTTTTTGATTATCAGTTTGAGCGGATCGTCGCCGATCATCACGGCGTGACCCGTTTTTGCATCCTTACCATTGGCTGAGCTACAGATTACCCCATCGGTTGTGCCGTCGGTCCATGGCGAATACAAATTGCCGTTGCCAGCCCACGACGGATACCAGGTATCACCGCAGCGATAATCGCCGTGTCGGCCGGTGAAATAGATATTGGTCAGCGTTTTCGAACGCTCGAAAGGACAGCCGGCTGGAATGTCCGACTGCCAAACAAATCCACCGGCAGTGGCAGATGCGGGCACGATGATTATCAGGCTAAGCATCAGGTACAGAGATGAATAATATCTCATAGATTCTCCATTCTAAGAATAAGTTTTTAACATGGGTGGCACTGGTTGTTTATCAGCCAGTGTGGACCGAAACACTTCGGAATCACGGGTGGCAAGCAGCCCATGTCTCCCATCGGACTAACAGTCTATCCTCTGTCCTCTGTCCTCTGTCCTCTCAATAACCTACTCCTGCAGCCGATGCCACATTTCCATGGTTTCTTCCGGTGGCGGCCAGGGGCCTTCACCCATTGCGAAGAGCGTGGCCCGGTTTCGATCGGGACCGCAAATGGCCAGCCCGCGTCGCAAGTAATCTTCCAGCGGTTCGCCTGCCTGGCGGTACCATCCGCCGTGATAGAGCTTCCCGCTTCGATGGATTTGGGCCACGGCTTCCTCCATATCCCAAAGCCGCGGTTCGCCGAAGTTGATGATTTTCACGCCCGGCGTATCGCATATCGATGGCAAATGGCCGGCATAGAAACCGCACGAATGATGCAATCCGCCGCCGAAAGCCTGGCATAATCTGTTCGTATACGGGCGGACGAACTCGTCGTACATTTTAGGCGACATCATCACTAACGCATCGTTGCCGATCTTGGCGCAGTCGAACGACAGGCACAACGGGCCGATATACGATTCATTCCCGCCGCGGATGGCATCTTTGCACAACCACCGAAATTCGATAATCGCATCGGTTATCTTGTCCATTAAGGCGTGCATTTTTTCCGGCTCATCGTAGAACTTCTCCCATATTGTCGCGCCCAATATGGCATCGGCCTGGTTGATTGGCCCGATGGCCACCGGCAAGGCGATATGCACTTCGGCGGGCAGGTTCTCGCGGAAAAATTCCAGGTGTTCGAGCACGAGCGGAACCTGGCCCATTTTCCGCAGATCGGAAAGGTCTGTGTCCAAGGCGCGGTCCAGATCGACGGTCTTGCTGTACCAGGCCGATCCGTCTTCGCCCACCTCATATTCCATACCGAAACAGGTACCCAGCACGAAACACAGGTTGGGGCGTACCGAGAGTTGGCCATCGTCGGGCGTTCGCACCCAACTCAGCAAGTCCCAGAGCGCTTCGTAGAGCATGACTTCCGGCGATGTTATTTGCTCGGTGAAAAGAAGGTGCGGATAGTCGGACAGTTCTGGCACCTGCGCGCCGCCGACCATTAAATGATGGTCGCCCAGCTTATAGCAGCGAATTTCTTTCGTGCCGGCAAGGGCCTGGTAGGGATGACCCAGCATGAGCGGGGCGAAATCGGGCTTTTCGCCACGCTCGACACACAACTGACGCTCGCGTCCCTCAGCCAACCGCCGGCTGTCGATGGCTTCCTCGACCAAACCTTTAACCAACGCCAGGTCTACTTGGTGGTTTGCTTCGATCATGGGTTTTCTCAGTCTTTTTTGAAATCTCAAATCCGCGATAATACTAACGTTCTATCATCTATCTTCTACCTTCTCACTTGAACTGAAACGCATACAACTTGCAATCCCGCATTATAAAACGGATCTTAATGGGCTTGCCCGCCAGGCGACTGACATCCGTATTATCTCCCCAACTGACGGGCATACGCACCGAGTTTCCGAAAAGAGGCATGGCATCTGAAGCGGTGTATCCTTCGATGGGCTCTCCTTTTTCGTCGAGTAGTTCAACCCGCACGCTACCGCCGCCACTGGTGTCCAGATTCAGTTCAAGTTTCTTACCGGCGAAACGGATGGTGGGCGTGGTCAATTGGCCGCCTTCGTAAGGCGCGTCGGCCGAGACGAATCCGTCCAGACGCATGACGGCGCGGCTGACGGCGCCCAATCGTTTTCCGCCCGGCGTGGCCGGATCCACGTGGTCGTTGTGGTCGGTGTTCGAACCTACGTAGTATATCCAGATCTCGTCGCCCATGCGAATCGGGTTCGGCATGGCCCAGACGTATCTCGAGTCGAAACGGCCTTCGGGGCCCAGCCGCATGAAAGGTTGCCGGGCACCTTGTCGTTCGAACTTCTTGCTGTCGCGGCTTGTGGCCAGTCGAACGTCAAATGTGGCGCGGCTGTTGGCATCCTCTTTAGGGCCCCAGTGCCAGAAGGCATGTGCCAACATGATGTACACTCCGTCGGCTTCATTGTATGGAAAGACCGTGGCGCCGTAGTAGTCGACCGGCGTCTTGCCCTTGGGCAGCGGGTGGGTGTTCAGGTCGGCTTTATCCGGCCCTAAAATCACGCCCGTGTTCTGGATCTTGGTAAGATCGGTCATTTCCGCGCGGCGAACGCAGCGGCAGTTGATGTTGATTTCCGATTCCGTATCCTTATCGCGTCCGTAGAACAGGTATCGGCCAAGATCCTTGTCCCAGAAAACAATGGTCTGCGTGTCCCTGGGACCGCGGGGATCGATGTCGGCGAAAAGTTGCCAGTGTATTCCGTCGGGCGAACTGTGCATGTGGAAATGGCCCGAAGGATAGACCTTTGTCTGTGTCTTGTAGCGATGCTCGGGCGGCGCCTTGGGATCGATCCAGACGGCGCATCCGCCGATCACACCCGGCAGTACGACGTTGTTGGCCTTCGAGCCGTTAATTTCGTGCAATCCCAGCTTGGGCTTGACGAAGTGAAGACCGTCCTTGGATTCGGCATAGCACACGCGGCGGTTGTGGTCATACGGGCCGGAACCGGTGGGTTGGATCAGATCGTACCAGATGCGAACACGATCGCCATCCTTGAGCACGCTGGAATAAACGGCAACCGCGCCCGGGGTCGGTTGCAGTTCCCAAGGCTGGTCGGCCTCTATCAGAACTTCTCCCGTCTGGTACGGCGAATTCATAGTGAGTTCGATATTTTTACTCGATGCGATAAATTTTTTGTCGATGAACAACTGTTTGCGGTTGCCGACTTCGATGGTAGGCTCGGATTGCCCATGTACATGGGTATTGGAGTATAAAGCTGCTGCAAAGAATATCAGGCATGCCGAGATGGCGACAGAAAAACGCTCTTTCCTAAAGCAATTCATGAAACGCTCCAATAATATTATTTTCTTAGTCATAGTTCTGATCTCTGAGTCGCTTATGGTTATTGTGTTCTTCACAGATTATAGTGGATGCATCTGGATGGATAGCTTATTGCAATCTCGATTTTTTCGACTAAAACATCTTCTGACCCTGAAACGGTGATGTCAAGTACGTTGTTTCCTTGGCGGATGGGAGGCTTTTGCCAACGAATAACCTGACCAGCGACCGACAAATCTCCTTTTTCCGATGCGATATCGTTTAGTAGGAGCGTAAGGCGATTATTTTTTGCATCGTAATCTTTGAATGTTACGGTGAGTATTGCGTTGTGATGAGCAGACTGTAGTTTGTCGCCCAGGGTGAAAGAGAACTGGCGCGGTTTGCCCGGCGTAAGCACTGACGGCAGTTGTCCGCTGCCGCCGTCCTCGGGCGTTTTCAGCGACGTATCGCGGGTTACGAAGTAGTGCTTATCAGAGCGGGCGAATTTTTGCGGTTGGCCGATGTTATTGAGGATTTCGATCTCCTCGCTCGTGTAAGGTTGCGTGCGTCCCTTGTGGCGGTGGCAGTCGTAGTTGAAAAAATAGATGGCATCGGCGCCTTGTTCAAGGAAAGCAGAAGCGGCGGCGTATGCCTGAGCCTTGGACAATGGTCCGTAGTCTCGGGAAATATTTTCCAATCCGCCGGCGATTTTCACCTTGGTGCCATTTGCCGCCGCGACAAACTCGCGCAGGCTCGGCTGCATATCCATGTAGCCCGGGTCCATGGGTGTGACCAAGTCAATGAGTCCATCTTTAATCCAAGTTTGTACGTCCAGCCCGGCCTTTTCGCAGCGTACCAAAGTCGGGTATACGCGCACCGCAAAGGTGATCTCACGGTCTTTGGCTTTTGCGACACGATCCACTTCCGCGCGAACTTTACGAACAAAATCTGTCATTAAGGTCGCACCTTTGATTTCCTGGCCGCATTTGAAGAAAATCGGATGTCGCATGAAATCGAGTTCCAGGCCGTCCAACTCATATTTGTCGAGCATCTCCGCGAGTACAGCCAAGATGTGCCGTCGGGTTTCCTCCCGGCCATAATCCCACGCATAACTATAGCCGAACTTGCTTGCGTATATGGCACCCATCCCGTCTTGAGGATAGTCCTTTTCGATAAGCAGGTGCCTGTTGGCCAGTTTATACTGACTTCGCAACCCGCCCCAGCGAATGTCGTCCTCGTGGATATCGTTCATGCGAAAAGATATCCAGAACCTGATACCTAACTGCCGGGCACGGCGTTGGATAATTTCAATCGGATCCAATCCCGCCTGGCTCAAGTGCTTGAGATTTTGGGTGGTGCGTCGAATTTCGTTGCGGTACTTGGGATGCAGGATGTTCCAATCGGCAATTTTAAAAGCCCCACAGGTCTCACCGACCTTGCTTGGATAGAGAAACATGTCGCCACCGATGTTGCAGCAAAAAAGGAAGACGCCGACGCTGGTGCCTTCAAGTTCGTCAAGCTGGCGGCAGACCTGTTTTTGCGTGATTGGCGGTTCTGCTTCGGTCAGGCTGCCCGCGCCTGCATCGTGGTTGAATAATACCATCGGCTTCTTATCGCCGGCCCTGGTCGCGCCGCATACACCCGCGGCTATGGCAAATACCATAGTAAATTTTTTCAAACATGGTATTGCGTTTATCATCGGTATTAATATGCTCCTTCCGGAATAGTTTCGCCATCGGCCCGGTTCACAAGCCACTGCAGAGTTGTTTGTTCGATAGTTTTGTCGAGGAAGCTCACGTGTCCATCCACGAACGCGAAGTTGGCTCCGCCGGGATGGCGGCACTGGATTGCCCGATCGATCCAATCGCGGGTATCGTCGTTGATGCCGAAGTAGGCCGTGACCATATTCCCGGACGCCCAGGTCATGCCCACATATGGCCGCACCGAAGGCTGTCGGAGCGGGTCATCCTGATCGACGTCGGTTTCGCCTACATATAAAGTGTTGGAGGTGCCGTCGGTTATGTCGCGGAGCCTGATCTTCGATACCAGATAGACAACTCCTTCCTGTTCGTTGTCGTTGGGATAGCCCGGCGGGTAGGAACCGTTGCCCATGGCGGCACCAGCATAGAATGCCGTGGCGACTGCCGAATAGTTGGTCTCGGCGCTGCCGCCCGGCGCGCCAAGCACGATCAGTTGGTTGTCGTCGGCACTGGGACACTGATAGGTTTTAATGAATGTTTTTTGCGCATCGACGTTGCTGGGATGTTCGTAGCCCACCTCGAAGTTGATAAGCCCGTGCGCGGCCGGCTCTTCCAGGAATGGCAGGACCAGGCCCGACCAGCACCAGGTCGACGGTCCCGTGCCGTTCGGATTAAGGTTGTTCGATCCCGGTGGAAACATCCGCTCATTGATTTCATAATTTGCCAGCGCCAAGGCGATCTGCTTGAGGTTGTTGGTGCAGTGCATCCGCCGCGCGGCTTCGCGTGCCGCCTGCACGGCGGGTAATAAGAGGGCAATCAATATACCTATGATGGCAATTACCACCAATAATTCAACCAGCGTAAAACCGTGTGCCGGCCGCTTCAACGGTTTGCCAATACTCTGGTTTTGTTCGTGTTTGAAACGCATTGTTATTTTCAGTCGTATTTCAACGGGCTGGTAGACCACCGTATTATTCTACTGAAATCGGATCGAATACAAGTCGGCGTCTTTCATGATGAAACGGAGGCGGATTGGCTGTCCGGCCAGCTTGCTCACGTCGCTTCCCTGTTGCCAGGCAACGACCTGATCGATCTGATCGCCAAAGATTTCAGGACAGTCGTCCAAAGTAAATCCTGGAATCGGCTTTCCGGCAGCATCTTGGATTTCGATACGCACGCTTCCTGCGGCCGAAGTGGAGAAATTCATCACCAGTTCCTTGCCTGTGAAAACCAGCGGCTTGGTTTGCAGTGCACCGCCGGCCAACGGCGCTTGCAGTGATGCGAATCCGTCCAGTCGCAACGTGTATCGGCGGAGTCGAACATTATCCGTACAGTAGCCCTCCATCGAGTAGATGGAAAGCTCGTTGGGCATTCCGGCCGTCGTCGAGATGGTTTCGAGGATACCCGGAGCAACGGCATTATTCAAGTGGCCGCCCCACCGCGCGGGATTCAGTCCGGGGCGGATTACCGCCTCGGCGGACCGCCGAAAACATAACCCGTCGCGACTGGTCATAAATACCACGTCCGACACCTCACCCCAACCCGCGTGGACCTTATCGCCACTATTGCGATTATGGAGATAACGCGTAGGAAATCCTACGTAGATATGCGGCGCACGATGATACGGAACTACCGCCGGTGTGTATAACTGCTCTTTGGCCGCGTTGCCGAAATCCAGCAGCTTGGCCTTGCTCCAGTGGATGAAGTCGGGGCTGGTCATCGTATTGACCGTGCGGTAGCCGTTCGATTTGCCGTAACCCGCCGGCAATCCTTCACCTTCATCTCGACAGAAAGCCACATAACAGTTGCGGCGTTGGTCCCAGAAGGCCACGTTGAGCGAATCGAATTCGCCTTCGGTAATAACCGTATGGTGGCCCGCCATGCGACAATCCTTGCTGGACCAGCCGGGGCATTTGCCGACGGTGGTGATTTCGCCGCGGCGATGGACCAGTTTCTCCGTCTTGTCGATGTGGCGCAACGGCGACCAGTTGATGCCGTTAATTGCCCGCACGCCGGTCACACCGGAGTTGATTCCCCAGTATGTCGTTACACGATTCTCAGCCGGCCAGATGTTTCCAGTCTGCTCACCCACCAAAAAAGTTTTGCTGGTACCGTCCACGACATCTTTGATCCGCACGCAAGCGTCGTCGCAAAGAATCCCGCTGCCGTTTGCATCAAACCCAATCGTTGTATATCGATGGGTGCTTAAGCCAACGTAATGGGCCTCGGCCGTGTCTTCGCTGCCGGGGATCATCGAACAGCAGTCGATCCATCTCACCTCGGGAAAGCTGGGACACTGATAGATATTGAACTTTTGGTGGATGGCGTCAGCATTCTGTGGATAGTTGTAGCCGTAGTCCAAGTCGAGCTGAACGTAGCCCGCATCTTGTTCGGTGAAGGGCAAGATCAAGGCAGACCACGAGAAACCGCAACACCCTCCGCCCGATTTCGGACCGGAAGTGTTGTCGGCTCCCGGCGGGAAGCTCCGATAGCTGCCGTGATAATTCTGCAATGCCAGGCCCAATTGCTTTAGGTTGTTGCAGCACTGCATCCGCCGCGCCGCCTCGCGGGCCGCCTGCACGGCCAGCAGCAGCAGCGCGATTAAAATGCCGATGATGGCGATCACCACCAACAGTTCCACCAGGGTAAAACCGCGAAATGTCATGTGTTCTTGTTTAGAACGCGGCATTATTTTATCTAAATCGAATCGCATACAGATCAGCGTCTTTCAAAACAAAGCGGAGGCGGATGGGCTTGCCGGCCAGTTTACCCACATAGGAGCCGCCTTTCCAGCGGGCAACTTGTTCGAGAGAATCACCGAAGATCTCCGTACAGTCGTCCAAAGTATACCCGGGGATCGGTTTCCCAGCGGCATCTTGAATTTCGACGCGCACGCTGCCTATGGCTGAAGTGGAAATATTCATCCGGAGTGCGACTCCAGTGAACCTGAGCGGCTTGGTCGTAAATTCTCCACCGTCGTGTTTAGCATTAACCGATACAAAGCCATCGGTGCGTAACGTGCCCCGCTGCAATTGTGGTATCGAATCCAATTGCTGGCTGTGGTCGATCCAGTAAACCGATAGTTCGCCCGGAGCGGTTGCCAGCAGTCCCCAAGCTGGCGCCGTATTGCCGTGCAGCCATGATTCGTGTTGCAGATCCAGACCGGGACGAATCCAACCTTCAACGAAGCTGCGATCGAAATGCACCCCGTCTCGCGACGACATGAAAATTGCATCTGAGATTTCGGCCTCGGGATGGTTTTCGACCCAACGGCGGCCCGGCACCAAACGCATGATCATGCCCAAGTAGATATGCGGTGCACGATAATAGGGCAGAATGCAATCGTTGTACAAATGTTCCTCGGGCGCATCGCGATAATCCAGCCAGATGGGCGGATCGGACCAATGGATGAAATCTTTGGACGTAAGCGTCGCGATCGAACGCAGAAACGTTCCGTCCTTACGTTTAACCCGCGTGTAGCATCTGTACTCTCCGCGAAGGGAATCCCAGAATGCCACATTCTGCGCATCGGTTTCCGTCTTTTTGATGATTCGCTCTTGCTGCATCAACGACCAGTGAATTCCGTCGGGCGACTGAAGAGCCATCAAACCCGCCCCGGGCGGCCATGGGTAGCCGGTGTTGTCTGGTGTGGGAGGAGCCGTGTCGGGCAAGTGAAGGTAGCGCCCTATGGCTTTGTAGCGTGCTTCCGTCTTGCAATTCGGATTGGTGTCCTTGAAGGGCACGAAGTTGTCGGATGTGTTTACATATTTTCCCTGGCCGATCCAAACGATATTGTTGGGCTCCGGTATGGTGAATTTTTTCCCATAGCGGTCGGTGAATTCGCCCGTAAAGATCTTCAAATTTGGCCTCGTCCAATGTACCCCGTCGCGGCTTTGGGCGAGACAAACCACGGGCGGTCCATAGATGTTGGGATAATCCCTATAGTCTCCGCGCATGGGTATGCCCACGTAATACATGTTATACGAAGGCGTTCCGCCGGGAATGCCATCGTCGAAAACCGTTACGTTGCCCGTCGCCGCTCCCTCCCAAGGTTGGTCGAAGGCCATCACCGGGCCTTTGGGCTGGGGGGAGTGCAGTTTTCGGATCACACCCTTCATGCTGTCGATCAAATGAGCATCAACAAACAGCTCTAGTCTTGAGCCGATATTTGTTGGCTCGCTCCCCAATGCCGGCAAACACCATCCGAAATAAAAGCAGAACAATCCCATTAATTGCTTTGTCATCTTCATGGGAGAATCTCCTGTTAAGCCACGATGCCATTTGAGGAAACGTGGAGTGTCGTTATTGCTACTCGAAGTCGTTGTGCATTATGTGGTAGGTATCATCGGCGGGGAACGTCATAATCATAACTAACGTCCGAATCAGACGTAATTTCAAGTTGCAGAGGCGAACGATCTCCCGCATAGCGAAGATCGCTCACGGGCTCCCATTCATCGGTTGTCAAACCGATGAATGCTTTATCCGGAATTTTCTTAGCTGTCTTACGTTGGACCATAATTTCGACACGATAAGTGCCCGGGTAGATCCCGCCATTCTGATCAAGCTGATACCGGCCGTCAATGATATACGCAGTGCCGGGTGGACCCTTGGTATCTCGTATTGGAACGAAGTGTACAGTTCCCTTATCCGCTTTCTCCCCTGCGCAAGTGACGGTCCCGCAGACGGCTTTCCTTGGCGGTCTGCTTTCGCATCCCGGCAACAACCATATCATTGCGGCAACCAGAAACCACGCGGCAAGCGTTTGGAATGTTTTGGACATTGAGGCGGCTTTCATCAATAGCTGGTTTCCGGTATCACTTCGTTGCCTGACCTTGTGGTTAAGCCATCGAGGATCGATTGCTGGACCGTATCTGACAGGAATTGCACGTGACCGTCGGCGAAGAGAAACTGCACCCCGCTTGGATGGTGGCTATAGACTCCTGCTTTGATCACCCAGTTGTGCCCGTTTATTCCATGCGATGTAGTTTGTTGAGGGCCCTGCATCCAGACTGCGCCGATGTCGCAATTACCCCCGGGACAGGCCTCGCTTCCGGCATAGGTTGTATAGAATGGATCATCCGCGAATGTATAGTCGATTTCGCTTACGAGAAATGTCTGGCTTGTTCCGTCGCGGACGTCGGTCATGGTATGCCCGTCGTCGTCGTCCGTGAGGTTTTCGTGCATGATTCCGGTGGCTGCTTGGGGGATTGTCTGGGTGCTGGCATAGGCAACATTCCAGTGTGTGGCCACGGCGGCGTAATTGGATTCCGCCGCATCCGCAGTTCCCGGGATTTCGCTACAGGCGGTCACCAGTTTGTTCGGCGGCGCGCTTGGGCACTGGTAGAAAGGAATAAATAACTTCATCGCTTCGGCGTTTTGTATCCTATTGCCGCCGTAATCGAAATCGATTTGATCAAAGGTATCACCGCACTCTATGTATTCCAGGATGTACGTGGACCACCCATATCCGAGCTTCTTGGCCAGTTCGGGATTGGAAACGTTCGACGGCCAATACAAACTTAATGGAAATCTTCCTCTTGCTCCAACAAACCCGTGCAATCCCAAGCCGATCTGCTTGAGATTATTCTGACATTGTGCCCTGCGCGCCGCTTCACGTGCCGCTTGAATTGCCGGCAGTAACAAAGCGATCAAGATGCCGATAATGGCAATTACGACCAGAAGTTCCACGAGAGTGAAACCGCACGCCAGTCGCTGCAAGGGTTTGCCGATAATGTTGTTTTGATCGTGTTTGAAATGCATTGTCATTTTCAATCGTTTTTCGCCGTAGGCAAGTCCTCTGGCAGCACGAAGGTTCCTCTAATCCATGAGGTTCCTAACGATCCCCAACTGCAATTCCACCGCGCGGTATCATCCGTATAGTTGACCACAAAAATCCTCTTGTCGGGCAGTTGCACCCAACCGGAATAGCCTTGGTCCCCGCCGCTCGCCGTGGCTCCGATCTCCAGCATGTGGTCGAGCTGATACTGATCCGGGAAGCCCTGCTTGGGGTCCCAACGGATCACGCGCTGTCTGGTTCGAGGGTGATCGTATTTGACCTCGAACCGCCGCCATATGCTATGGCCGGTTACGGCGTGAGTGACGTTGGCGGCCGTTATGGGTGTCGGCCTGCCGCCGAGAGTCTCGCTGCTGGAAGTCGTCTTTTTATCCATATCCGCAACCCAATCGAATCCGCTTTTGGCGTTGTGGGCTTCTTCGTTGCCGATAGACAACAGGTACGGGCTGAGCTTGAACGGCGTCCATGCCAGAGTACACGTTGCCTTGTCGATTTTGTCGGTAACCAAAAGTTCCCGGCCATCGACCGATAGCCGCATCTTGCCGTCGGTGCGCACGATGCGGTACTCGTGGAATTCGCCGGGTTTCACGTCCACACGCAGTGAGGGATCGCCGGCCAGGTAGGCATGGTCCGGGAACAAACGTATCATGCCCACAAAAGGTATCG
>JAFGTN010000848.1 GCA_016934075.1 Pirellulales bacterium | reverse complement strand
GATTGTCAAAGAGCGTGATACGTTCTGTATCATCCTATATTATATATAGGGTAATAACCCTATGTAAAGGAGGGTCGGTTCTCATTACCACCAAAGAGGTTAGATACAATACCCTATACGCTATCTCGCGTTTTCTCGCGTTTTCTAGGGGCTGCCGGAACGTAAATAAGAGATATACGGGCGTATATAAGACCACGTGGTCGGCAAAGAGAATCCCGATCGGGATTGAAGAGAAGAGAGTGCTGGGATCGGAGAGGTAGCAACATGTAGACAGAGATCGACGCCCGGCGTTGAATGCAACAAGTAGGATGGACCGCCAATTGGATTATGATGGGAATTTATTTGGTCAGGAAAAGCACATTGAGGGAGTGCTTATAAACAAATCTATACTATAGATACAGATGTATATATTTTTACAAGTGGCTATATGGAGACGTTTTGGTCCCCACTGGGCAGTCTGATTTAGTCTCTGGCAATTCCCTGTCGGATGTAGCCTTCCCACTGGTGACTTGATCGGCCGACGTCAAAGAAAAGATCAGAAGTGAGTCGAGATTACTGGGTAAGTTTGCCAAGCTGAGGTCGCCTACACTGTTGCATCAAGGAGTCATTTGGCATATGAGTTCTTGGGATTATGTATTTCGAGATAAGTTCTCGTCGCTGGACGCACGTCAAGTTATAATCTGCAGAGTGGTTATGATCATATGTCGCGTCACACAAACGTTTTCCGAATCTGCATCGGATGAAGGTTTGCTCCTGTTTCCGAGGTTCACTCTCCATCTTAGGGGACACCTCTCGGGCCATTGACCGACTACAATCGTAGGTATCCCCATATGTCTGAGGGCCATCGATTATGAGCGACGTTACCCATATTCTGGCTTCCATCGAAAACGGTGACGCGCGGGCTGCCGAGGAGCTGCTGCCGCTTGTGTACAACCAACTCAAGCGGGAGGCACAACGCCGAATGGCTGCCGAACGACCCGATCACACGTTGCAGGCAACGGCTCTTGTGCATGAGGCTTACCGGCGACTGGCAGGGGATCGCAGAGTTCCATGGCGAAATGCCGCCCATTTCTACGCCGCGGCAGCCGAGGCAATGCGGCGGATCCTGCTCGACCACGCCAGGGCGAAAAGAACCCAGAAGCGGAGTGGACAACGTCGTCGGATACCGCTCGACCTAGCTGACGTGGCGGAATCCTGGAACCTTGAAGAAATTTTGAGCCTTAATGAAGCCCTTTCTCGCTTAGAGATGGAACACCCAACTGTGAGCAACGTCGTACGGCTACGTTTCTTTGCCGGGCTGAGCATCGACGAGACGGCAAGCGCCTTGGACATTTCCAAAGCTACGGTCAAGCGGCGGTGGGAGTTCGGGCGGACGTGGCTATTTCGCATGCTAACACAAGGTGAGGATCATGATTGATCAAAGTTTCAGTCCAGAGGATCCGTCCGTCATTTTCGAACAGGCCGATAAGCTCGCGGGGGCCAATCGCGACGCCTACCTTGACCGTGCGTGCGGCGGCAACCCCGAATTGCGGGCAACGATTGAATCAATGCTGGTCGCGCACGCCAAGCAGGGCGACTTCCTTGCCGAGCCGACGGCGTCGTTCGATGACCGAGTGGGCGCAGGCCCAGGCACGGTTATTGGCCCGTACAAACTTCGCGAGGTAATCGGGACCGGCGGAATGGGTGTTGTCTTCGTCGCCGAGCAGGAGCAGCCAGTTCGCCGCAAGGTAGCGCTCAAAATCATCAAGCCGGGGATGGATTCGGCCGAAGTTGTTGCCCGGTTCGAAGCGGAACGGCAGGCGCTAGCGCTAATGGACCATCCCAATATCGCCAAGGTCTTAGATGCCGGCAGCACCGAGTCGGACCGCCCCTATTTCGTGATGGAATTAGTCCGTGGGATTCCCATCACGGAGTATTGCGACAAGAAGAAACTATCAGTGCAAGAACGGTTGGAGCTGTTTGTCACCGTCTGCCAGGCCGTGCAGCATGCCCACCAGAAGGGCATCATCCACCGCGACATCAAACCGTCCAATGTGTTGGTCGCCGATCATGACGGGAAACCGGTTCCCATGGTAATTGACTTCGGTGTCGCCAAGGCAACCAATCAGCGTCTGACCGAACGGACAATCTACACTCGCTTCGCTCAGATCGTCGGTACCCCGATGTACATGAGTCCCGAACAGGCTGAATTCAGTGGCCTCGACGTCGACACCCGGTCCGATATCTACTCGCTCGGTGTGCTCCTCTACGAGCTTTTGACTGGCAAGACACCGTTCGAGAAGCAACGCCTGCAAGAGGCAGCCTACGACGAGATTCTCCGAATCATCCGTGAGGAAGAGCCGGTCAAGCCGAGCGTCAGGATCAGCACCCTGGGCGAGAACGCCACGCTCGTGTCGAACCAGCGGAAGACCGACCTCAAGCGGCTTATCCAGTCGGTGCGAGGCGACCTTGACTGGATCGTGCTTACCGCAATGGAAAAGGACCGCACCCGCCGATATGACACAGCCGCCGGCCTGGCCAGTGACGTTCAGCGATATCTGCAACACGACGCAATCGCGGCCCGACCTCCCTCACTGGTCTATCAATCGTTCAAATTTGCGCGTCGCCATCGAACAGCTGCAATAACCTCCTTCCTGGTTCTGGCGTCCTTGGTGCTGGGGATCATTTCCACAACGTGGATGGGAATCGTGGCAAGGCAAGAAGCGCGGCGAGCCAACGAAACGCTCGAATCCTTGGTAGAGACTCTCTATGACAAGGCCGTTTTGGACGTCTTGATGAACAACCAGGAAATGGGACAAGAGACACTGGAAATATTGCGGGACAAAGAAACCATGCCGACCAAGGCTCTCGTATTGGAAGGGCTGATGGCGTTGAACCGAGGCGACTACGATCGAGCAGTCCGCTGTGCGAAGGATGCAAGGAAACTTGATTCCAACAACGTGAGTGCCAGCGCCCTGCTAACGACTGCCTGTATTTGGGCCGGATATGATGATGTTGGTGAACTGCAGTTGCCCCGACTCCGTAGTATGGAGCCGAATTCCGTTGCCGATCGACTCTTGAAAGCGTATGCAATGTTGTCCACTAATCCCCAAGGCGCGGTCGATCAACTCGATTCCGAATCCGCAGTGAAACACTCGCCGGTTGGTCTTCTCGTCCGCGCCTACGCCGATCTAGGTACTGCCGTGTGTTCAGGACAAAGCGACGCCGTGGCAATCGAGAAAACGGTTCGAGACTTTGAATACGTGCAGTTCCTGTTTCGCAATACGCCGGCGGCGCGGTCCCACCGGCTTCTCGCGATTGCGGCCGCCATCCGATTGGCCCGCTCGGAGGGGCGGACTGATGCTGCCGAGCGATACATCGAAGAGGGAAGGGAACTGGCAGCACAACTGATGCTGGACGCGGATGACTATCCTGCCGGGGCATGGAGTTGCCAACACTACTACCTGGCCGCCGGTCAATCTGACCAGGCATGGCGTGCGATCTGCAAAGTGGGGCGTTATCCGAGTACCTATTCCTGGTTTCTGGCCGCGGCCTGTATGGAGAAGTACGGCACGGATGCTATCGACGAATTCGACAAGATCATCGACCCCAAACACCGCAAGAACAAGTATATCCGGCTCGCAAGGGCTCTTCTGTTAGGGTGCTGTCCTAATCGCCACGGTGACATCAAATTGCTGGTGGAGGACTTGCTCGACAGTCGGTCGGCACTCCTTCGCACGCACGCACTGTTGGCAATGTGGCCTGTCTGGAGCGCCGACAAGATCCGCGAACAAACCAAGTCGAATCCCATCCATGCCTATTGGTTTAAAGGTAAGTGGGAGGATTATCTGAACGGGCAAATCGATGAGTCCGAGTTGTTGGAGCAAGCGGACGAGACCACAGTCGCCCAACTCCACGCCCGATTCACCATGGCCTGGATGAGCCTTGCCGACGGGAGGCGCGAGGAGGCTCGACGACACTTCGAGGCATGTGTCGCGTTGGACGGACATTGGTTCTTCGACTACGCGTGGGCACGAGGCTTTCTCGCACTCATGAACGCCGACAGCTCGTGGCCCCATTCACCGTCAAGCCGCGTTGATGAGGCGCTATCCTCTCAACACAAAGGGTGAAACCGTGGACCGGCGTAGTCCAGGATTTCCCAGCCCCACCTGTCGTGTTGTTGCCCTCCGCAGAGGCTTTGTCTACGGACTACAGCGAATCTCATTAACTCGTCAGATGCCCGAGGTTTCTCAGACGCGTTGAAAAACCACCGATTTGGATAAGCTTATTCCCCTTCTTCGATCACGACTTGGCACTATGATCCTCCCCACACTTTTCCTGTTTCGTCATTGCCCGTCTCACCCGCCGAATCCGCTCCACCAACATCTTCCCATCTTCTCTCGAATCCCTGATCTCAGTCAGCACCACAACTGCCACCTCGCCGCCGTGAATGTCGGCGATGAGCATGTTGTCAGTGATCCATTGCCTTTGAGGATAGCGTTGGATTACAATCTCCCATATGCGGAGCCTGCTTCCGCTCCGGGGCTCAGTTCAATAGAGTTTTATTACCCACAGCTATGCCGCAGGTGATAAAACGTTCTTAGTTGGTCGGATAAGCATGAAGCTTACAGTTTTTTATGGGGTGATGCTGGTGGTGTTTGAGTGCAGTTGCACTTCGAACGCGAATTTCATGAGCCCGAAAGTTGCCGCAGTTTTGGCTGATGCGAGATTCGCCTCACCGATCCAACAGGTTCGAGCGTCAACGCACTGGAGTCGTGACCATGGGCATGGTCTCGGTATTGAGGTTTGTGTAGAACTGTCGCCAGACGACTATGCGCAAGATCTTGAGATGGAATCGGAGGGGGCAGCGAGAGTGTTCGCGGCCCTTGCTGAGAGTGATCTCAGCGTCCAATGGGATTTTGTCGATCTGCGGTTTTTCACCGATTACGGACAAATGCAGCCAAGATCAAGACGTGTTGCTGGAGTTTGCCATGCATTCATCAAGCGAGAAACGTTCATTGTGTTACGAGAAAAGAAGGCGCAAGCATCCGAATATCGCCAACAATGGACATTTGTAGAGGGCTATAAGGATCAACCCGATTCGGATGATCTTCTCAAATGGTGAAATGTTCAGTAGAAGGCCCAACCAACGGCTACAAGCGACGCTGAGGACTGTGAACCTGAGCTGGCACCTTCGGCTAATTCTCAAATCTATAGTAGTCACACCTACTCGAAACTTCTATCCTCCCCGCACCTTTCCTGCCTAGCCCCTCGCCCGCCTTGTCTTCCGAATTTGCTTCGTCAACATCTCCTCATCCGCATAGAGCTTGGCCACCTGACAATCGTTGATATCCAGCCAGCCGGCAGCAACCAGTGCTGCCACGAACTCGGTGGCGTCACTGTGCCACTCACAAGCCCTGGCAATTGCTCCATCTGGCCACTTCCCAATATCACCGGCCACGGCATCATCGGCAGTCCAATCCAGAAAGAGCGTGATGATGCCAATGGCATGGAAGCGAAAAATGCCGAGCTTGGATGCCAGGTCGAGCATCTTCGGATGTGTCAATGCGGCACGTTTCATACGTCGACCCCTATCCCATTCTTTGAGACCGTTGTGACGCGATCCATTTCTGATGCCCTGAAAATCCATCTTGAATCGCGATTTCGTCGCGTGTAGGAGCACCATTCTTAATCAATTGGCCAGAATGGCCATTTGTTTTCTTTTTGGCATTGATGTTCTCTTTG
>JAFGTN010000847.1 GCA_016934075.1 Pirellulales bacterium | reverse complement strand
GGTGTTCCGGCACGGAGCCGGTGAGTTCGCCAAGATGGGAACCGAAAAAAGCCGCGGCACCAAGGTCTTCGCACTGGCCGGAAAAATCCGCCGCGGCGGACTGATCGAAGTGCCCATGGGCATCACCATCCGCGAAATCGTGGAAGAAATCGGTGGGGGTGTCGGTTCGGCCAATGTGGCTTCAAAGTCTAACTCATCTAAAATACAAAGAACCTTCAAGGCCGTGCAGGTGGGTGGACCGTCGGGGGGATGCTTGCCGGCGTCGCTGTCCGAAACCACCGTCGACTACGAAGCGTTAGCCGAAGCCGGCGCCATCATGGGATCCGGAGGACTCGTGGTACTCGACGATTCCGATTGCATGGTCGACATCGCGCGGTACTTCCTCGAGTTCACCCAAGACCAGTCGTGCGGCAAATGCACCTTCTGCCGTATCGGTACGAGACGCATGCTCGATATCCTCAATCGCATCTGCGAGGGAAAAGGTCGAAAAGGCGACCTGGAAAAACTGGAAAACCTTGCCCGTTCGATTACCACCGGCAGTGTCTGCGGCCTGGGCAAGACAGCTCCAAATCCGGTGCTTTCCACTCTGAAATACTTCCGCGAAGAATACGAGGCTCATATCGAAGGCCGCTGCCCGGCCGGGAGATGCAAAAACCTTATCGCCTACAGGATTAACGACCGATGCATCGGCTGCACGATTTGTGCCCAACAATGCCCCGTGGGAGCGATCCCCATGACGCCCTATGCGCAACATGTAATCGACGAGGAAAAATGCACCCGCTGCAACATCTGCCGCGACGCCTGCCCCAACGGGGCTGTGGATGTTGTAAGCCCAAGGTAGAGCGGGAATGTCGAATGTCGAAATCAGAATGAGGAATGAATGACGAATGATGGAATGTCCAATGCACAATGATCAATGATCAATGATCAATGCCCAATGATCAATGAGCCCATAACTGAAAACTGATAACTGAAATCTGAAGTCTGTAGTCTGAAGTCCTACGTCTTAAGTCATAAGTCCTACGTCTCACCCGCCCCCCAAATAAAAAAATGCCGAAAATCACAATCGACAATCGCGAAGTAAATATCCCCGATGGTGGAACCATTCTGGATGCGGCTCGCAAGCTTGGGATCGAGATTCCTACGTTGTGCTTTCTTAAGGGTTATAAGGCAACTACTTCTTGCTTGACGTGTGTTGTGAAGGTTAACGGTCGGAAGAACCTGGTGCCGGCTTGTGCCACGGTTGCCGAGGAAGGAATGGAAGTTGAGAGCGAGACCGCCGAAGTTCGCGGCGCGCGGCGCACGGCGCTGGAGCTTCTCTTGAGCGACCATGTGGGCGACTGCATAGCGCCTTGCCAGTTACTCTGCCCGGCTGGAATGAACATACCGCAAATGCTGCGGCAGATCGTAGCCGGCGACAATACGGCCGCGGTTGCTACCGTGCTGCGAGACATCGCTTTGCCGGCAGTTTTGGCGAGAATTTGTACCGCGCCGTGCGAAAAGGGCTGCCGCCGAGGTTCGCTGGATAAGCCGATTCCGATCTGCGAACTTAAAGGATACGTGGCCGACTTGAACCTGGCGGCCGAATCGCCTTGGGCGCCGAAGTGCCGCCCGGCGTCGGGCAAGCGCGTGGCCGTAGTGGGTGGCGGGCCGACCGGTATCTCGGCCGCGTTCCATCTGGCGGTGAACGGTCATGCGGCAACTGTTTTCGAACGCGAACCGCAAGTGGGTGGACGTATTTTAACTGAGTTCGGTCGAGAGGTCCTGCCGAGGGAAACTCTCGAAGCAGAAGTCGAATTCATTGCCCGGATGGGGGTCGACTTCGTTACGGATACCACCGTGGGCGGCAACGGCTCATCCGACTTCGAGCACCTCATAACTGAATTTGATGCAGTGTTGATCGCCGCCGGAACCAGTGCCCACGAACAGGCCGTGGCGTGGGGGTTAAAAACAACCGAGCGCGGGCTGAGTATCGACAAAGCCGATTATCGCGCTTCGCTATCGGGCGTTTTCGCAGCCGGCGGTGCCGTGCGATCCACTAAGCTCGTGGTCCGCAGCACGGCCGACGGAAAGGAAGCGGCCCAATCGATCGACCGTTATCTGGAAAATCCGGCGGCCGAAGCGGTGCCCGAGCCGTTTACAACCAAGATCGGGCGGATGACGCGTGAAGAACTACTGCAACTCGCCAACGTGGCGGAATCCGGCGGCGGGAAAGATATGAAGTCACTCGATGAGACACAAAAACACGCCCGCGACGCCGCCGCCTGCCTGCACTGCGATTGTCGCGGAGCGGACAACTGCGAACTTCGCATCCAGTCCGAGAAATACCAAGCCGGCGCGACCCAATATCATGCCACCAGCGAACAGCGCCGGCCGGTAAAAATGCTGCGGCACAAAGACCGTATAGTCTACGAACCGGGCAAATGCATCCGCTGCGGCCGCTGCATCGCTATAGTTAACGAGACCGCCAACACACTGGGACTAACTCTCATAGGCCGCGGTTTCAACGTTGAGGTGGGCGTGCCGTTCGGCCGTGACCTCGGCGAAGTCTTCGGCCGGCAAGACGCAAAAACCGCCGACGAACTAGCCGCCAAATGCATCGCGGCTTGTCCCACCGCAGCGTTGTCGAAGCCATGAAAAACCATAGCCGACTCTAACACCTTCACCAACACACGCAACACTGTCTAATAAGCAAGAAAAGGAACAAGAATATACAGGTATACTCTCTGACGAATAATGCCTGTCCTTTTTCTCTTCCAGGATTCAAAGAATGAGTGAAACACATCCTGACATGAATAATGAGCGTAAAGGCAACGAGAACTTTGACTACGAAGAGGATTATAGTAATGACAAAAAGTATTATATAGATTATTGGAAACGTGTTCTTTATGTATTGTTGGGTTGGTCTGAAGAACGTGTTCTAAGATGGGCGCAGATACATGAAGATGGTCTAAATGGAGCTAACGACGGAATGTTTTACCATGAGCCCCCCTCTAACTATGTTAGTAAAATATTTTCTACTGAAAAACTGCGGAAACAAATGACTATAACTGTAAACTTTCAAGGTCAAACACTGGAACCAACGCTTGATGTGATGCAACTCTGTGAAAAGGTTATATGGCCAATTGAAAGTGTCCTCATCAAGGGCGAACCATCTAAGAATGAGGTTGTTGCCGATTCTGTATTGTTTGAGTTGAAGAAAGAAGTTGAAGCAATTCTTAATAAGTATGGTGAAAGTCTAGAAAATATTTCAAAGCTCCCACCGGAGGATTTCACTAGAAAGGGAATCATTCCTGCAGATAGCTAGTCGACCCACTAGAAAAGAAAAAGGACACCCATAACCGCTTGTGTGTCAAGGCCCGATTCTGGATTACGTTGATTCGATAAACCGCAACAGAGAGAGGCTACCCTGGGGTCCAGGGGCGGCAATAATCGCCCTTGGTCGGCCAGCGGATTCGCCGAAACGTTTCGGCATGGATGCCTTGCGTCTCGGTCGAGTTCCTACGGGACACGACTCCCATTTATTTGGTTCATCCGGGAATTCCGGGATTTCAATAGCAAACCCGCATCCCAACATGCGTTTTCAGAACAAAGGGAATGGTTCACTCGTCTCGCCCGTTGCCTTGGCACTTCCCCTTTGTTCCAAAAACGCATGCCTTAATAAAACCTTCATGCGAAGCACGCCAATACAATACAAGGCCAGGCCCTCCCAAGTTTGTGAGCGGTAAGGCGCTAGCCTCCGGCTTTTGCGGTGAAACGGTCAATCAACGGGGCCGGTGGCTAGCGCCACTCCGCTTACATCAGCTTCGCTCTCCCATTAGCAAGCAAATCATCACCGGACACCCTCCAACACTATTCAAACTGAAAAGTAACGTAGGGTGGGCCGAGCGCAGCGAGCCCCACCATT